>DATNCP010000207.1:0-30060 GCA_035607175.1 Burkholderiales bacterium | reverse complement strand
TCGACGTCGGCGCCCGCCGGCCCATGGCCATGAGGTAATTCTTCGCCGTGTTGATGCCGATCCTGTACAGCCACGTATAGAACGCGCTGTCGCCACGGAATGCAGGGAGCGCGCGGTAGGCCTTGATGAACGCTTCCTGCGTCACATCTTCGACCTCGGCCTGATCGCGGATGAAGCGCGACAGCAGCCGCGTCAGCTTGCGCTGATACTTCTCGACCAGCAGGTTGAACGCCTGCTTGTCGCCTTGCTGCGCCCGCGCGACCAGCAGACTGTCGATCTCGCGGTCGCTCACCAGGGCTCCCCACCCCGCCTGCGACTGCAACGCCTATGTGCCACAGACACGGCCACTTGGAAATAGTTCGACGCCGGACCCGGGGACTCGCTCAGGCGGGCAGTTGCGCCGCCGCCACGCCCGGCAGCCGTCCCCACAGCGCCCAGATGCGCAGCCGCCGGAACTCCGGCGCGGGCAGCATGTCGGCCGTCACCAGCAACGTGCGGCGCGGCCGCTGCAGCGGCAGGGTCACGGCGAGGCGGCTGACGTAGCGGCGCTCTGCGACCTGCGCGGCGATCCTGTCGCCGCCAGTCAGCTCGAGCGCGAGCGCCGCGCCGCTGATCTCGAGCGCGCGCACCGAGAGACGCGAGCGCAGCAGCGCGCGGCTCCACGCAGCCGCGAAGCCAAGCGCCAGGAACGCCGCGGCGAGCGCGACGCCGGCAGGGCCCGGCAGCACCGCAACGCTGCAAGCCGCCGCCGCGGCATGCAGCGCGACGATGGCGAGCGCGAGAAGCGGCGAAGGGGCGAGCGTGAGGCGCAGCACCGGAGCGCTCACGTCGAGCAAGGCTCAGGAGCAGCGCGCCAGGACGAGCGTGCCGTTGGTGCCGCCGAAGCCGAACGAGTTGGAAAGCGCGACACGGATCGGCATTTTGCGCGCCGCGTTCGGCACGTAGTCGAGGTCGCAGTCGGGGTCCGGCGTGCGCAGGTTGATGGTCGGCGGCGAGACCTGGTCGCGGATGGCGAGCGCGCTGAACACCGCTTCGACGCCGCCGGCCGCGCCGAGCAGGTGGCCGGTCATCGACTTGGTCGAGTTCACCGCCACCTTCTTCGCCCGCTCGCCGAGCAGCTTCCTGATCGCCCTGGTCTCGGCGACGTCTCCGAGCGGCGTCGAGGTGCCGTGCGCATTGATGTAGTCGATCGCCGAGCTTTCCAAGGCGGCATCCTTGAGCGCGTTGCGCATCGCGCGGTAGCCGCCGTCGCCGTCCTCGGGCGGCGCGGTCATGTGGAAGGCGTCGGCCGAAACGCCGTAGCCGGCCACCTCGCAATAGATCGTCGCGCCGCGCGCCTTGGCGTGCTCGTATTCCTCGAGCACCACCGCGCCCGCGCCCTCGCCGAGGACGAAGCCGTCGCGCTCCTTGTCCCACGGCCGGCTCGCGGTCGCCGGATCGTCGTTGCGCGTCGACAGCGCGCGCGCCGATGCAAAGCCGCCCATCGCCAGCTCGGTCACCACCGCTTCGGCGCCGCCGGCGATCATCACGTCGGCTTCGCCGTAGCGGATCGACTTCGCCGCTTCGCCGATGCAGTGCGTGGACGTGGTGCAGGCGGTGACGATCGCCAGGTTCGGACCTTTCGCGCCGATGTCGATCGACAGCAGGCCGGCGATCATGTTGATGATGCTGCCCGGGATGAAGAACGGCGAGATGCGGCGCGGGCCGCGCGCCTTCAGCTCGTCTTGCATGCTCTCGATCAGCGGCAGGCCGCCGATGCCCGAGCCGAAGTTGACGCCGACGCGCTCGGCGTTCTGCTCGGTCACCTTCAGCCCGCAATCTCGCCATGCCTGCAACCCCGCCGCCATGCCGTAGTGGATGAACTGGTCCATGCGGCGCGCTTCCTTCGCGTCCATGTAGGGCGTGACGTCGAAGCCCTTCACCTCGCCGGCGATCTGGCTGGAGAGGCGCGAAGGGTCGAAGCGCGTGATGCGCGTGATGCCGGGCTTGCCGGCGACGGCCGCGGCCCAGGCTTCCTGGACCGTATTGCCGAGGGGGCAGACGATGCCGAGCCCCGTGACGACGACTCTGCGACGGGTCACTCGGATTTCACTTAGCTCTTGGAGTGAGCCTTGACGTAGTCGATGGCCTGCTGAACGGTGGTGATCTTCTCCGCTTCCTCGTCGGGAATCTCGGTCTCGAACTCCTCCTCCAGCGCCATCACCAATTCGACGGTGTCGAGCGAGTCCGCACCGAGGTCGTCAACGAACGAGGACTCGTTCTTGATCTCGGCTTCGTTCACGCCCAGCTGCTCGGCGATGATTTTCCTGACGCGTTGTTCGAAGTTTTCCATCACTACTCCTTCCCGAAAGGGGCCGTATTTTACGACATGTACATGCCACCGTTGACGTGCAGGACCGAGCCCGTCACGTAACCGGCGGCGGGTGAAGCCAGGTAGGCGACCGCGGCGGCGACCTCATCGGCGCTGCCCAGCCGTCCCAGCGGAATCTGTGTCAGCAGCGCGTTGCGGCTCTCCTCCGGCAGCGCGCGCGTCATGTCGGTGTCGATGAATCCCGGCGCGACGCAGTTCACGGTGATGTTGCGGCTGCCGAGCTCGCGCGCCAGCGACTTGGTCAGGCCGACCACGCCCGCCTTGGCGGCGGCGTAGTTCGCCTGCCCGGCGTTGCCGGCGGCGCCGACCACGGAAGTGACGTTGATGATCCTGCCCCAGCGCGCCTTCATCATGCCGCGCATCACCGCGCGCGACAGGCGAAACACCGCGCGCAGGTTGGTGTCCATCACCGCGTCCCAGTCCTCGTCCTTCATCCTCAGGGCGAGATTGTCGCGGGTGATGCCGGCGTTGTTCACCAGGATCGCGATGTCGCCAAGTTCCTTGACCAGGGCATCGCACTGCGCGGCGTCGCGCACATCGAGCGCCCGGCCGCCGATCCTTTTCGCACCCTCCTCCGTCGTGGCCGTGCCGACCACTTTCGCGCCCTGCTTCGCCAGCTCGGCGGCGATGGCGTGGCCGATGCCGCGCGACGCGCCGGTGACGAGGGCGACCTTGCCGTCGAGCGCGCTCATTTCGCCTGCACCGTGGCCACTGCCTTCTCGATCGAGGCCCGATCGTTGAGCGAGGTCGTCTGCAGCTCGCGGTCGATGCGCTTCACCATGCCGGCGAGCGCCTTGCCCGGGCCGCATTCGAGGACATGCGTCACGCCCTCGGCGCGCATGGCGCGGATCGTCTCGATCCAGCGCACGGGCGACGAAGCCTGCCGCACCAGCGCATCCTTGATCGCATCAGGCGAGGTCTCGACCTTCACGTCGACATTGTTGACCAGGCGCAGCTTTGGCGCGCTGATCGCCACCCTGGCGAGATAGCCGAGCAGCTTGTCGCCGGCGGGCTTCATCAGGCTGGAATGGAACGGCGCGCTCACGGGCAGCGGTATGGCGCGCTTGGCGCCGAGCGCGACGCAGCGCTCCGAAGCGCGCTGCACCGCCGCCTTCTCGCCGGCAATGACGATC
Organism: Burkholderiales bacterium; assembly: GCA_035607175.1. Classification (GTDB taxonomy): domain Bacteria; phylum Pseudomonadota; class Gammaproteobacteria; order Burkholderiales; family SG8-39; genus SCGC-AG-212-J23. The sequence goes on along the minus strand of DATNCP010000207.1, from coordinate 26,556 downwards.
TGCTCCGGCGAATTGAAGTTCACCGCCTGCACCACGCCGCCCGCTTCGCCGCAGGCCTGACGCACCTTCTCCTGATCGAGCGAAAGGATCGCCGCCATCGCGCCCTGGCCTTGGGGAACCGCCTCCTGCATCGCCTGCGCGCGGAAGCGCACCAGCGGCAACGCGTCGGCGAATTTGAGCGCGCCGGCGACCACGAGCGCTGTGTATTCGCCGAGGCTGTGCCCGGCGACCATTTCCGGCTCGGGGCCGCCGAGCGCGCGCCACGCCGTGTAGGCAGCGTAGCCGCCCGTCACCATCGCCGGCTGGGTATTCACGGTCAGCTCGAGCTGTTCGGCGGGACCCTGGTCGAGGAGCGTGGTGAATGGCGTCCCCAGGATGCGTCTCGCCTCCTCCACCGCTTCGGCCACGCCGGGAACACCCGCGTAGCCTTGCAGCATGCCCACCGATTGCGAGCCTTGTCCCGGGAAAACGAGCGCGAGTTTCATAGCGTGGCGAGCGACGAGCCCCAGGTAAAGCCGCCGCCAACGCCCTGCATCAGCACGCGGTGGCCGGGAAGGATCCGCCCGGCGCGCACGTACTCGTCGAGCGCGAGCGGCACCGACGCGGCCGAGGTGTTGCCGTGATGGTCGACCGTCACGACCAGCTTGTGCGCCGGCAGCTTGAGCCGGCGCGCCACGGCGTCGAGGATGCGCACGTTGGCCTGATGCGGGATCAGCCAGTCGATGTCGTTGAGGGTCATGCCGGCGGCGGCGAGCGTCTCGCGCGCCGATTCGTCCAGCACGCGCACCGCGAACTTGAACACGCCCTGCCCGTCCATCTGCAGATACGGCGAGCCGCAGATCGCGCCGCGGTTGACGTTGCCGGGCACGGACAGCATGCCGGCCTGGCTGCCGTCGGCGCGCAGCATGCTCGCGTGGATGCCGGGCTTGTCGCCGGCCACCAGCACCACGGCGCCGGCGCCGTCGCCGAACAGCACGCAGGTGCCGCGATCGTTCCAGTCGAGAATGCGCGAGAACACCTCGGCGCCCACGACCAAAGCTCTTTTGTACTGTCCAGAACGAATGAAGGTATCGGCCGTCGCGATCGCATAGACGAACCCGCTGCACACCGCCTGCACGTCGAACGCCGCGCCGCCAGCGACGCCGAGCTTCGCCTGCAGCAGGCAGGCCGTGCTCGGGAAGACGAAATCCGGCGTCGAGGTCGCGACGATGATCAGGTCGATCTCGGCTGCCTTCACGCCCGCGGCTTCGAGCGCCCGTTTGCTCGCCTCGAGCGCCAGATCGCTGGACGTCTGCTTCTCGTCGGCGATATGGCGGCTGGCGATGCCGGTGCGCTCGCGGATCCAGGCGTCGCTGGTGTCCAGGCGCTTGGCGAAATCGTCGTTGGTCATGACCCGCGGCGGCAGGTAGCTGCCGGTGCCGGCAACACGCGAGTAGATCTTGCTCATTGCGCGAGCACCGGCATCTGCGCCATGCGCCGCTCGATGCGCTGCGGCACTTCATTGCGGACTTCTTCGACCGCGCGCTCGAGCGCCTGGCCAAACGCATAGACGTCGGCCGAGCCGTGGCTCTTGATGACGATGCCTTTCAGGCCGAGCAGGCTGGCGCCGTTGTAGCGCCGGTGATCCATGCGGTTGCGGAAGGCGCGCAGCACCGGCATCGCGGCGAGCGCCGAGAGCCGCGTCAGCGCGGTGCGCGCGAATTCCTCCTTCAGGTTGCGCGACATCATCTGCAGCACGCCCTCGACCGCCTTGAGAACGGCGTTGCCGACGAAGCCGTCGCACACCACCACGTCGCAGGTACCCTTGAAGATGTCGTCGCCCTCGACGTTGCCGATGAAATTGAGCCCGCTGCCGCGCAGCAGCTCCGCCGCCCGCTTCACCGTCTCGTTGCCCTTGATGTCCTCGACGCCGATGTTGAGCAGGCCGACGATCGGCTGCTCCTTGTGCTCCACCGCCGCGACCAGCATCGCCCCCATCACGCCGAACTGCAGCAGGTGCTCGGCGGTGCAATCGACGTTGGCGCCGAGGTCGAGCACATAGGTCCGGCTGGCGCGCATGGTCGGAATGACCGTGGCGATCGCCGGCCGGTCGATGCCCGGCAGGGTCTTCAGCACGAAGCGCGAAATCGCCATCAGCGCGCCGGTGTTGCCGGCGCTGACGGCGGCGTGGGCTGCGCCTTCCTTCAGCAGGTTCGCCATCACCCGCATCGAGGAGTCCTTCTTCACCCGCAGCGCGGTGGCGAGCGCCTCGTCCATCGCGACCACCTCGCTCGCAGCCTGCACGCGCAGGCGCGCATCCGGCTTCCTGCCGAGCGTCGTCAGCTCGCGCTCGATCGCCTCGGGCTGGCCCACCAGCACGATCTCGACGTCGGGCTGCCGCGCCTGGAATTCGAGCGCGGCCGGCACCGTCACATGAGGGCCGTGATCGCCGCCCATGCAATCGACGGCAACGGTGATCAGCGGACTTACTCGGCTTCGGTTTTGGAAACGACCTTCTTGCCGCGGTAGAAACCTGTCGGGCTCACGTGGTGCCGCAGGTGCGTCTCGCCGGTGGTCGGCTCGACGGCAATCGCCGGGTTAGTGAGGCGATCGTGGGAACGCCGCATGTTGCGTCGCGACGGCGACTTCTTGTTCTGATGGACTGCCATGTTCTGCTCCTCTCCAAAGAATCAGTGCTTGCGCAGCAGGCCGCGCAGCCCTGCAAAAGGCGAAATTTTCTCATCGCCGCGTGATTCGCCGCTGACGTCGCAACCGTCGTGGCGCGCCGCGTACGGCAACGCCAGGATCAGCTCGTCCTCCAGCAACTCCTCCACCGGCACATCCTCGGCTGCGAGCAGCCGGTCGGGCGCCTCCGGATCGGCGGGCTCGGCGTCGATTTCCGCCTGCGTCGCCGCAAGCACCAGCATCTCGTCCGTATCCACGTCGAAACTCAGCGGCTCCAGGCAGCGCTGGCAGCGCAACTGCAATACGCCGCGCATCCTGACGCGCAACGCCGGCCTGCCGCGCGCGTCCTGCACTCCGTCTATCGAATAACGGATTTCGCCCGCGTCGCTCGCCAGCATGTCGCGCAGGCGCTGGAAATCCCTGACCGCCCAGACCCCCTGCCGTGCCGCCCCGGCCGCCGCGAACTCGAAACCATCGATGAGCGCCGGCTGGTGCGACATGGAACGGCGGATGATATCATTTTGGAAATTCCTCGTCAAAACAATACGATGGCTCAACCCCGACGACTCGTCCTCGCCTCGACTTCCCGATACCGGAGAAGCCTCCTGGAGCGGCTTGGGCTGGTCTTCGAAGCGGTTGCGCCGAAGTGCGACGAAACCCCTCTTTCCGGCGAGGCTCCTCACGACACGGCCGCGCGGCTCGCGGTCCTTAAAGCGAAGTCCCTGCGCCTACCGGATGCGCTCATCATCGGCTCCGACCAGGTCGCCTTTTCACAGGGCGAGCGCCTCGACAAGCCCGGGGATCATGCGACCGCTACGCGACAGCTCCGCGCGCTGAGCGGCAAGGTCGCCGAATTTCATACTGCGGTGGCGCTACTCGATACGAAGAGCGCCGGCCTGCAGCAGCAGGTCGTTCCCTGCCGAGTCACCTTTCGCAAGCTCGACGATCGCGCCATCGAGGAGTACCTGCGCCGCGAGCAGCCCTACGACTGCGCCGGCAGCGCCAAGGCCGAAGGCCTCGGCATCGCCCTGATCGCGCGCATCGACACCGAGGATCCGACCTCGCTCATCGGCCTGCCGCTGATCGCGCTGAGCGAGATGCTCGGCCGCGCCGGCATGCCCGTCGTTTGACCACCCTCTACGCCATTCCTACGCCGCTCGGCGCTTCGCCGCGCGACGCACTTCCCCCGTCGGCTATCGAGACGGTCAAGGGCCTGAAGAACTTTGCCGTCGAGAACGCGAAGAGCGCGAGGGCTTTCCTGGGCGCGCTCGACATGCCGGTCCGCGAGCTGAGCATCGAAGTCCTCGGCGAGAACGTCTCCGCACACCTCAAGGGACAGGACCTGGGATTGCTGTCGGAAGCAGGCTGCCCGGCGATCGCCGACCCCGGCGCGAAACTCATCGAAGCAGCGCACGCGAAGGGCTACCGCGTCGTGCCGCTTGTCGGCCCCTCCTCGATCGTCATGGCGCTCATGGCCTCCGGGCTGGAGGGTCAGCGTTTTGCTTTCTGCGGTTACCTGCCCCGCGAAGCCACTGACCGGAAAAAGCGCATCAAGGAACTCGAAAACCGCTCGAAGCGCGAAAACGAAACCGAAATCTTCATCGAGACGCCCTATCGCAATGACGCCCTGTTCGCGGCCTTGCTGGAAACCTGCGCCGATGCGACGCGGCTTTGCGTCGCGGCGGATCTGACCCTGCCGGGCGAAACGATCGCGTCTCAGACCATCGCCGCCTGGCGCCGCAAGCCTTCGTCGCCGGGCAAGCGCCCGGCCGTCTTTCTGCTGCTAGCGCAGAACCGGTGAAGCGCGCATAAGCGCTTCCACCAGCGTGTTGGCCGCGGAAGCGCCGAAACGGCGCGCGAATTTCTCGGCGATGTTCTCCTTCTGCGAAAAGTCGACGATCTCCTCGGCCTTGATCACGTCGCGCGCCACCGAGTCAAGCGTACCAAGCGCGTCGGCGAGACCGAGATCGATGCTCTTCTGGCCGGTCCAGATCAGGCCGCTGAACATGTCCGGCGTCTCCTTCAGCCGCTTGCCCCTGCCCTCGCGCACCACGGCGATGAACTGCTGGTGGATGTCGTTCACCATCTCGCGCGCATGCTCCACGTCGCGCGGATTCACCGGCGAGAACGGATCGAGCATGCCCTTGTTCTCGCCCGCCGTGATCAGCCGCCGGTCGATGCCCAGCTTGTCCATCAGGCCGGTGAAGCCGAAGCCGTTCATCAGCACGCCGACCGAGCCGACGATGCTCGACTTGGTGACGTAGATCTTGTCGGCGCCGGCGGCGACGAAATAGCCGCCCGAGGCGCAGATGTCCTCGACCACGACGTAGAGCGGAATCTCCGGATACTTCTTCCGCAGGCGCTTCATCTCGTCGTAGATGGTCTGCGACTGCACCGGGCTGCCGCCGGGCGAATTGATCTTCAGCACCACGCCCAGGGTGTTCTTGTCCTTGAACGCGGCCTGCAGCGCGCTGGTGATTTTCTCGGCGCTGGCGTCGTTGCCGGGCGCAATCAGCCCGTTCAGCTCGACCAGGGCGGTGTGCTTCCTGCCGCCGGACATGTCCGCCCGGCCGCGCCAGTCGTACACCGACAGCAGGATGAAGGTGATGTAGGCAAAGGTGAGCAGCTTGAAGAAGATGCCCCACAGCCGCGCGCGCCGCTGCTCGCGCAGCGCCGCCGAGGCGAGCTTGGTCACCAGGTCACGTTCCCAGTTGGTTTGGTCTTCAGTCATCTTCGAACCCCATGAAATAGATCATGCCGTCGCGTTCCTCGACCCGGAGCTTCACCAGCGGAGTGCCGTTGCAGGGACCGCCCACGCACCGGCCGGATGCCGTGTCGTACGTGGCGCCGTGCGTCGAGCATAGCAAGTCGCGCCCGTCGGAATCGAAAAATACTCCTTCCTGCCAGTCGAGTTCCATCGCGACATGAGCGCAGCGGTTCAGATAGCCGTGGGCCTTTCCATCCTTTCTGACGACAAAGGCGGGCACCGGCTCGCCGAAATACTCCACCTCGAACCGCATGCCCTTGCCGGAATCGAGCAATTGGACCGACGGACAGATCAGGCGTTCTGTCTTAGCCACGCTGACAGCGAGCTTACGCTCGGGAAGCAGTGCAACGGCTTGCAGGCCCGCAGGCCCTCTTCGGGATGCGCACCATAAGTGACCGCGACCGAATCGACCTCGGCGGCCCGTGCCATCTCGAGGTCGTGCGAGGTATCGCCGATCATGAGCATCTCGCCTTTCGCAAGACCCAATTCGTCCATCAGCTCGAGGAGCATGGCCGGATGCGGCTTGGGGTTGGTCTCGTCGGCGCAGCGCGAGGCGGCGAACAGCGGGCCGACGCCGGTTGCCGCCAGCGAGCGCTCCAGCCCGCGGCGGCTCTTGCCGGTCGCGATGGCAAGCAGGTGGCGCTTTTTCAGGTCCGTCAGAAGCTCCGCCATCCCGGCGAAGAGGCCCATCGTGTCTTCGCGCGCCAGGAAATGCCGCCGGTAGTTCGCGACGAACTGTGGATACTGCTCGCTCTGCAGCTCGGGCACCGCCGTTCGCAGCGAGTCATGCAATCCGAGGCCGATGACGTGGCTCGCCTGCGCCGTGGTCGGAACCGGCAAGCCCATGTCGCGCGCCGAGTCACGGATGCATTCCGCGATCGTCGCGGCCGAATCGATGATCGTGCCGTCCCAGTCGAAGACGATCAACCGGTACCTCACCGCAGGAAGGCTTTCATCGCAGCGGGCATCGCCGACTCGAGCTTGAGGCGCTCGCCGGTGAGCGGGTGGTTCAACGACAGCTTCGCGGCATGCAGCAACAGGCGCTGCCTGAGCTCCCTGTTGAGCGCGAAATCGCCGTACTTCTCGTCGCCGAGCACCGGGTAGCCGGCGTGAGCGAGGTGGACGCGGATCTGGTGCGTCCGGCCGGTCAGCAAGCGGACCTCGAGCAGGCTGAACTCGCCCCTCTTGAGGACCCTCACCCGCGTCAGCGCGGCCTTGCCGTCCTCGTGCACGCTGACCCGCCGCTCGCCCGAGCCGGTGACGTGCTTGTGCAGCGCTTCGCGCATCTCGAACGAATCCTGCGGCGGCGCGCCTTTCACGATGGCGTAGTAGATCTTCTCCACCTCGCCGTCGCGCAGCATGCGGTGCATCTCGACCAGTGCCGTGCGCTTCTTGCAGACAACCAGGAGACCCGAGGTATCGCGGTCCAGGCGGTGCGCGAGCTCGAGCAGCTTGGTCTGCGGCCGCGAGGCGCGCAGCGACTCGATGACGCCGAAGCTGACGCCGCTGCCGCCATGGACCGCAACGCCCGCAGGCTTGTCGATGACCAGCAGGGCGGCGTCCTCGTGGACGACCGGGAACTCGGCCGGCCTCGCCTTTGCCTTCTCGGGAGAGAGCCTCATCGGCGGGATGCGGACCTTGTCCCCGACCTTGAGCCGATAGTCGGGCTTGATCCGGCCGCTGTTGACCCGGACTTCGCCGCTGCGGAGTACCCGGTAGATGTGGCTCTTCGGCACCCCTTTCAGCCGCGAGACCAGGAAGTTGTCGATGCGCTGGCCTGCGCTTTCGTCCCCGACTTCCAGCCAGTTTGCCTTGAGGGAACCTGCGGCCTTGCTTAAGTCATTCATTTTCCGTATGATCTTTCCGTCGCTTCGAGTTGCGAGGCACAGGACGATGCGGCAGTGCCCATCCCTGCAACCCGCCTCCTGTCCGGCCACAGCCGGGCCTGAAGCGCTGGTTAATTTCGCTCACCGGAAGTAGCGATACTACTAGCAGCGCGCAGGACCTTTCTTTCTCGTTCCAAAGAGGAGCTTTTCCACGAGGTAGTTACCGTCTCCTGCGCGCAGGAGAACAACAAGTGAAGCGCATGTTGTTTAACGCGACCCAGCAAGAAGAGCTGCGTGTCGCGATCGTCGACGGACAGAAGCTCGTCGACCTGGACATCGAGTCTGCATCAAGGGAGCAACGCAAGAGCAACATCTACAAAGGCGTCATCACCCGCATCGAGCCCAGCCTCGAGGCGGCGTTCATCGACTACGGTGAAGAGCGCCACGGCTTCCTCCCGTTCAAGGAAGTCTCCCGCAGCTATTTCAAGGAAGGCGTCGACGCCGGGCGCGCCCGCATCCAGGATGCGCTGCGCGAAGGCCAGGAGCTGATCGTCCAGGTCGAGAAGGACGAGCGCGGCACCAAGGGGGCGGCGCTCACGACATTTATTTCCCTGGCAGGCAGATATCTCGTCCTGATGCCGAACAACCCGCGGGGCGGCGGCGTCTCGCGCCGCGTCGAGGGCGAGGACCGAAACGAGCTGCGCGACGCGATCGACCAGCTCAAGGTCCCGGAGGGAATGAGCGTCATCGCGCGCACCGCCGCGATCGGCCGCTCGCTGGAAGAGCTCGAGTGGGACATGGGCTACCTGATGCAGCTCTGGGGCGCCGTCGAGGGCGCCTCGGCCGAGCAGTCGAAGAAGCCGTTCCTGATCTACCTCGAGTCGAGCCTGGTGATCCGCGCCATCCGCGACTACCTGCAGCCGGACATCGGCGAAATCCTGATCGACACCGAGGAGATCTTCGAGCAGGCGAAGTCGTTCATGCAGACCGTGATGCCGGGCAACGTCGGCAAGGTGAAGCTGTACCGCGACGACGTGCCGCTCTTCTCCCGCTTCCAGATCGAGCACCAGATCGAAAGCGCCTATTCCAGGCAGGTCGGACTGCCGGCGGGCGGCGCGATCGTCATCGACCATACCGAGGCGCTCACCGCGATCGACGTCAACTCGGCGCGCGCCACGAAAGGCAGCGACATCGAGGAGACGGCCTACCGCACCAACCTGGAGGCGGCCGACGAGGTCGCCCGCCAGCTGCGGCTGCGCGACCTTGGCGGCTTGATCGTCATCGACTTCATCGACATGGAGTCGCAGCGCAACCAGCGCGAGGTGGAGAACCGCCTGCGCGACGCGCTCAAGTACGACCGCGCGCGCGTGCAGATCGGCAAGATCTCGCGCTTCGGCCTGATGGAGCTCTCGCGCCAGCGGCTGCAGCCGTCGCTGGAAGAGACCGCGCACATCAACTGCCCGCGCTGCAGCGGCACCGGCTTCATCCGCGGCACCGAATCGACGGCGCTGCACGTCCTGCGCATCGTCCAGGAAGAGGCGATGAAGGAGAACACCGGCGCCGTGCACGTGCAGGTGCCGGTCGATGTTTCCGCCTTCCTGCTGAACGAGAAGCGCGCCGAGATCCAGAAGCTCGAGGGACGCCTGAAGGTGAACCTCGTGCTGGTGCCCAACCCGCACCTCGAGACGCCGCACTACAAGGTGCAGCGCCTCAAGCACGACGAGCTGAACGAAATGGAGCACGTGCCCGCGAGCTACGAGCTCGCCGAGCGCCCCGAGGAGCCCAAGGCTCCCGGCGCCGAGGCGGCCGAAGCCGAACGCGAGCGCCAGCAGCCGGTGGTGAAGAGCATCACCCCCTCGCAGCCGGCGCCGATGGTCGACGAAAGCCTGCCTCGCCCCGCTGCCGCGCAGCGCGCGCCGGCACCTCAGCCCCAGGCGCAACCCCAGCCTCAGCCTCAGCCGCAACCTCTCGCGGGCGCGACCCCGAGCGTCGGCTTCCTCAGCCGCCTGTTCGGCGGGCTGTTCAGCGCTCCGCAGCCTGCGCCTGCCCCGACGGCAGCCCCGGCCCAGGCGCCGCGACCACAGCAGCAGCAGCGCGACCAGCAGCGCCATGAGCACCGGCGCGACGGACGCGACGGCGGGCGTGATCGTGGACGCGACCGTGGACGCGACCGCGGCCGCGACCGTGGCGGACGCGACGGCGGGCGTGACGAGCACCGCGACCGACAGCAGCAGGGTCGCCTCGAGCAGCGCCGCGACGGTCAACCGCAGCGCGATGGACGTCCACGCGACGGCCAGAGGCATGACGGACAGCGTGACGGGCAGCGGAACGATCGCCGCCCGGATCGCGGGCCGCGCCCGGACCGCGGCCCGCAGGGGCAGCGTCCGCCACAGCAGCAAGGACAGCCTCGTCCGCAGCAGCAGCCGCACCAGCCGCTGGCCGAGGGTGAGATTCAACCCCCGGTCCCCCCGATCCAGCACGCGCGGCCGGACGCCGGCAATCCGCGTCCCGAGCATCCGCGTCCCGAGCGCAACGGCGACGAGCAGCGGCGCGGGCGGCGAGGCCGCGGCGGCCGCGATCGCAACCGCGACGGCCGGCGCGAGCAGACGCCTCCGCACATCGATCCGTCCGTGATCGAGGCCCAGCGACGGATTCACGAGCTCGAGTCACAGCGCGAGCAGGAGCCGCACCACGCAGAGCCCGTGCACGCTGAGCCGCGTCACGAAGAGCCCCGCCGTGAAGAGCCACGGCACGAAGAACCCCGGCACGCCGAGCCGAGACACGAAGAGCCGAGGCACGAAGAGCCAAGGCACCAAGAGCCAAGGCACGAGGAGCACCGGCGTGAACAGCCTCGCCACGAGGAACCGAAGATCGAGGCGAAGAAGCTGCTCGACGATGCGGGCCTGGTGATGATCGAGACCGACCGCGCCCGCGCTCCGACGGCACCCATTGCCGAAGAGCCGGTGCAGCTTGGCCGGCCGCGCCGCGAGCGCCCTCGCTTGCCGGCGCAGGACGACGACCTGCAGCAGGTCGAGACGGGAAAGAAGTAGGCTAGCGGAGGTTTGCGAGGAGGCCGCGGCAAGCGGCCTCCACGAGATCCAGCACCTGCTCGAAGCCCTCGGGCCCGCCGTAGTACGGGTCCGGCACGTCCGCTTCCTGGAGCAAGAGCTTCAGCTTGGCCGCATGCCGCGGCGGGCAGAGGCGCTGCAGCAGGCGCAGGTGGCCGCGATCCATCGCCAGCACCAGGTCGAACTCCTCGAAGTCGCGCGTGCTGAAGTGCTTCGCGCGCTGCGCGCTCAGGTCGTAGCCGCGCCGCTGCGCGTGATCCTGGGCGCGTTCGTCGGGAGGCTCGCCGACGTGGTAGTCGTGCGTCCCCCGGGACTCGACATGGACTTTCAGGTTCTCGGCTTCCGCCAGCCTTCGCAACACCCCCTCGGCGGTCGGCGATCTGCAGATGTTGCCGGTGCACACGAACAGCACTTTCATCCCTGCACTCTACCGATAAAACACGTGCCGCCCGATCTTCGCGACCCGCTCCCGCTCCTTCGACCATTCCGGCTGCACATACGTCGCGTGGTAGTGCGTTACCCCGTGCAACTCCGATTGCCGCCGTCCGTAGTACACGTCCTGCGCGACTTTGAGCGCACGCTCCCATGACTGGCCCGCGGGCGCATCCAGGCTCATTCCCGTCCAGGAAAAGGCGTCCTTCTGGTACACCACGTCGCAGACCGTCTTCGGGTAGCCGAGCGACGCCTTGCGGTTCATGGTGACCTCGGCCACCGCGTACTGGCCGGCCATGGATTCGCCGCGCGCCTCGTAGTACACGTTGCGCGCCAGGCACTGCAGGCTCGTGGCGTGGAAGTCGCGTACGCGCGCGGCCTGCGCATCGCGCTCGGCGAAGACGAAATTGGCCGCGAGCACCAGCCCGCCGATGACGAAAACAAGGTAGCCCGCGAAGACCAGCCCCGCTTTGTCGGCGCTTTCCCAGAAAAGACGCAGTTTCCACAGCATCGGGACCACTTTGCCCGATGCGGAGGCGCAGCCGAAGGTCAAAATTCCGCTGCTTCGACGCCGAAAACCTTCTTTTTCAGCTCCGCCAGCTGGTCGCGGGCCTTGGCCGCTTCCTCGAACTCGAGGTTCTTGGCATGCGCCAGCATCTTCTTCTCCAGCGCCTTGATCTCGCGGGCGATCTGCTTCTCGGACATGGCTTCAAAGCGCGCCTCTTCGCGCTGCGCTTCGGCTGCGGAGGAGTCGTACACGCCGTCGATCAGGTCCTTGATTCGCTTCATCACCCCGGCGGGGGTGATGCTGTGCCGCGTGTTGTAGGTGACCTGCTTCGCCCGCCGACGGTCGGTCTCCGCCATGGCGCGCTTCATCGAGTCGGTTTCCCGGTCGGCGTACAGGATGGCCGTGCCGTTGATATGCCGCGCGGCGCGCCCCATGGTCTGGATCAGCGAGCGCTCCGAGCGCAGGAAGCCTTCCTTGTCCGCGTCGAGGATCGCCACCAGGGACACCTCGGGCAGGTCGAGCCCCTCGCGCAGCAGGTTGATGCCGACCAGCACGTCGAATTCGCCGAGGCGCAGGTCGCGGATGATCTCGACCCGCTCCACCGTCTCCACCTCCGAGTGCAGGTAGCGGACCTTCACGCCGTGTTCCGCGAGGTATTCGGTCAACTCCTCGGCCATGCGCTTGGTCAGGGTCGTGACCAGGACACGCTCTTTCTTCTTCACTCTCAAGCTTATTTCGGAGAGTAGATCGTCCACTTGAGTGGAGGCCGGCCGGATGATCACCTGCGGGTCGACGAGGCCCGTGGGCCGCACCACCTGCTCCACCACCTGCGCCGATTTCTCGCGCTCGTAGCCGGCGGGCGTCGCCGAGACGAAGACCGTCTGGCGCACCACCTTCTCGAACTCGTCGAAGCGCAGTGGCCGGTTGTCGAGCGCCGAAGGCAGGCGGAAGCCGTACTCGACCAGGTTCTCCTTGCGCGAGCGGTCGCCGCGGTACATGCCGCCGAGCTGCGGCACGGTGACGTGGCTCTCGTCGATGATCATGAGCGCGTCTTCGGGCAGGTAGTCGATCAGCGTCGGGGGCGGCTCGCCCGGCTGGCGTCCCGAGAGATGGCGCGAGTAGTTCTCGATCCCCTTGCAGAAGCCGAGCTCGGCCAGCATCTCGAGGTCGAAGCGGGTGCGCTGCTCGATCCTCTGCGCCTCGACCAGGCGCCCGGCATCCTGGAAGAACTTGATCCGCTCGCGCAGCTCGACTTTGATCGCCTCGACTGCCCGCAGCGTGGTCTCGCGCGGCGTCACGTAGTGGCTGGAGGGGTAGACCGTGAAGCGCGCCATCGGGTGCTGCACCCGGCCGGTCAGGGGATCGAACACCTCGAGCTTGTCGAGCGCGTCGTCTTCCAGGGAAATGCGGATCGCGTGCTCGGCGTGCTCCGCCGGGAAGATGTCGATCACGTCGCCCCGCACCCGGAAGGTGCCGCGGCGGAAGTCGAGCTCGTTGCGCTCGTACTGCATCGCCACCAGCCGCGCCAGGATGTCCCGCTGCGCCATTTTCTCCGCCTGGCGGAGGTGCAGGATCATGCCGTGGTACTCGCCCGGGTCGCCGATACCGTAGATCGCCGACACGGTGCCGACGATGACCACGTCGCGCCGCTCGAGCAGCGACTTGGTCGCCGAGAGCCGCATCTGCTCGATGTGGTCGTTGATCGAGGAATCCTTCTCGATGAACAGGTCGCGCGCCGGGACGTAGGCCTCGGGCTGGTAGTAGTCGTAGTAGGAGACGAAGTACTCGACCGCGTTCTCCGGAAAGAACTCCCGGAACTCCGAGTAGAGCTGGGCCGCGAGCGTCTTGTTCGGCGCCAGCACCAGCGCCGGCCGCCCGAGGCGGGCGATGGCGTTGGCGAGCGTGTAGGTCTTGCCCGAGCCGGTGACGCCAAGCAATGTCTGGTAGGCCAGCCCGTCGTCGATTCCCTCGCGCAGCTTGTCGATCGCCTCCGGCTGGTCGCCCGCCGGCGGAAAAATCTGGTTCAAGCGGAAGGGACTATTGGGAAAGGTGACGCTCACGGGTAGAATCTCAGAGGCCAACCGAGCATTTTATCAGGATGAACGCTCCACACTCCCCCTCCCCTCTCGCCGGACTGCCGATGGCGCCGAGCGACCCGATTCTCGGCGTCACCGAGGCCTACGTCGCCGACAAGAATCCGCGGAAGGTGAACCTCGGCGTCGGCGTCTATACGGACGACGCCGGGAAGATTCCACTGCTCGACTGCGTGCGCCACGCGGAGAGCGAGCGCCTGAAGAGCGTGCCGCATCGCGGCTACCTGCCGATTGACGGCCTGGGCGCGTACGACAAGGCGGTGCAGGAACTTGTTTTCGGCTCCAAGAAAGACAATATCGTGACCGTCCAGGCGCTGGGCGGCACAGGCGGGCTGCGGGTCGGCGCCGACCTCCTGAAGCGCATCAGCCCCGACGCCACCGTCTGGATCAGCGACCCGAGCTGGGAGAACCACCGCCAGCTGTTCGAGGCTGCAGGCTTCACGGTCAAGAACTACGCCTACTACGATCCGAAGACCCACGGGCTCGATTTCCCCGGCATGCGCTCGGCCCTCGAGGGCCTCGCCCCCGGCTCGATCGTGGTGCTGCACGCGTGCTGCCACAACCCGACCGGCGTCGACCTTTCCCAGGAGCAATGGCAGGCCGTCCTCGAGATCGTCCGCTCGCGCGGCCTGGTGCCGTTTCTCGACCTTGCCTACCAGGGCTTCGCCGAGAGCCTCGAAGCCGACGGCTACGCCGCACGCCTCTTCGCCGAGGCGATGAGCCCGGTGTTCCTCTCCAGCTCGTTCTCGAAGTCCTTCTCGCTGTACGGCGAGCGGGTGGGCGCACTCAGCGTCGTCACCGCCAGCGCCGAAGAGGCGGCACGCGTCCTCTCCCAGGCGAAGCGCGTCGTGCGCGCCAACTACTCCAATCCGCCGACCCACGGCAGCCAGGTCGTCGCGACCGTCCTCGGCACGCCCAATCTCAGAAGCCTGTGGGACCGCGAGCTCGGCGTGATGCGCGACCGCATGAAGGCGATGCGGAAGCTGCTGGTCGAGAAGATCAAGAGCCGCGTGCCGTCGGCCGACTTCAGCTTCGTGCTGAACCAGCGCGGCATGTTCTCCTACTCGGGCCTGAGCAAGGAGCAGGTGCGGCGCCTGCGCGAGGAATACTCGATCTACACCATCGACACCGGCCGCGTCTGCATCGCCGCGCTCACCACCGGCAACGTCGACTACGTCGCCGACGCGATCGCCAAGGTCATCCAGTAGTCCGGCTGGGGTAGAATCCCGCCCTTCGTTCCGATCCCCGATAGCTCAGTTGGTAGAGCGACGGACTGTTAATCCGCAGGTCCCAGGTTCGAGCCCTGGTCGGGGAGCCAATCTTCAGCGGTTTACGACGCTCAATGGAGTCGATCCCATGGCGGACAACGAACAACACCACGCCGAACTGAAGCAGCTCAACCGCAACTACGTCCGATCCGTCGATGAGGCCGACGTTGCCTGGTTCGACGCCAACCTGGCGCCCGATTTCTTCAACACCAACCCCGATGGCACCTTGATCGATCGCAAGGCCTTCCTGGCGCAGATCGGCCGCGGCTCATCGGTCAAGAAGATCCGCGAGCACGATGTCCTGATCCGCATCCTTGGCAATTTCGCCATCATCCACGCACGCACCAGCTACCAGAAGCCCGATGGCACCCAGGGAGCCGGCCGCTACACCGATGACTGGCAGCTTCGCGACGGGCGCTGGCAATGCGTCTCGGCCCACGTCTCGCGGCTCTAGTCCAGTCGCACCCGTCAGGACTTCGCTTTCTTCGAAGGTTTCGACCGGTTCAGAGCGACCGCCTCGCGAACGAGCGCCTTGAAGGCGGACGCGTCGACCTCTTCTCCTTCGTGGATATCAATCGCGCGGCGCACGTTGCCGTCGAGGCTCGCATTGAAGAGGCGAGCCGGATCCTTCAGAGACGCGCCCTTGGCGAAGGTGAGCTTCACGACCTTCTTGTAGGACTCGCCGGTGCAGATGATGCCGTCGTGCGACCAGACGGGCGTGCCCATCCATTTCCATTCCTCGACGACCACCGGATCCGCTTGCTTGATGAGCTTGCGCATTCTGGCGAGGGTTTCCCCGCGCCAGTCCCCGAGCTCGGCGATCCGCTTCGAGATGAGCGCCGATGGCGACTCAGGCATTCGCGATCGCGATTGCCCTCGAGTTGAGATACGCCTCGAGCGCTTCCGGGCCGCCTTCGGAGCCATAGCCCGAATCCTTGACGCCGCCGAAGGGCATCTCGGCGGAAGGCAGCGCCGGCATGTTGATCCAGAGCATGCCGACTTCCAGGCGCCGGGCGATGAGATCCGAGTTCTTCAGCGACTTCGTGAACGCGTAGCCGGCAAGGCCGATCGGCAGGCGGTTCGATTCGGTGATCGCCGCTTCCAGCGTGTCGAAGGGCTGGATCGCCGCCACCGGGCCGAACGGCTCGTCGTTGAAGATCCGCGCCTCGCGCGGCACGTCGGAGAGGATGGTGGGCTGCCAGAAGTTGCCGGCGGTGCCGATGCGCTGCCCGCCGGTGAGGAGCTTGGCGCCCTTCTTCACCGCGTCCTCGGTAAACGAGGTCATCGCGTCGATGCGGCGCGGGTTGGCGAGTGGCCCCATCTGCGTGCCCTCCGTCAAGCCGTCGCCGACCTTCAGCCCCTTGGCGTGGGCGGTGAGCGCCTGCGCGAAGTCGCCGGCGATCGACTTGTGGACGAGGAAGCGGGTCGGCGAGATGCAAACCTGGCCCGCGTTGCGGAACTTCGCCGCTGCTACCGCCTTGACCGCGAGCGCGATATCCGCGTCCTCGCAAACGATCACCGGTGCGTGCCCGCCGAGCTCCATCGTGACGCGCTTCATGTGCTGGCCGGCGAGCGCGGCAAGCATCTTCCCGACCGGGATGGAGCCGGTGAACGTCACCTTGCGGATCACCGGATGCGGGATCAGGTAGCTCGAGATCTCGGCCGGGGTACCGTAGACGAGTTGGAGCACGCCGGCGGGAATGCCCGCGTCCGCGAAGGCCTTCACCAGCGCCGCCGGAGCGGCCGGCGTCTCTTCAGGCGCCTTGACGAGCATCGAGCAGCCGGCGGCGAGGCCGGCGCCAACCTTGCGCACGACCTGGTTGATCGGGAAGTTCCATGGCGTGAACGCGGCGACCGGTCCCACGGGGTCCTTCAGCACCATCTGGCGGATGGAGTTGTTCATGCGCGAAGGCACGATGCGCCCGTAGACGCGGAAGCCTTCCTCCGCGAACCATTCGATGATGTCGGCGGCGGCCAGGGTCTCGCCTTTGGCCTCGACGAGCGGCTTGCCCTGCTCCTGGGTCAGCAGCGGGGCGATCTCGCCCGCGCGCTCGCGAATGAGGCCGGCGGCCTTGCGCATGATCTTGCTGCGCTCGGCGGGCACCATGTCGCGCCAGGCCTCGAAGCCCTTCTGCGCGGCGGCAAGCGCGTGGTCCAGGTCGGCACGCCCTGCGTGCGCGACGCGGCCGATCTCCTTCCCGGTCGCGGGGTTCACGACCGGCAGCGTCTTGCCCTCGGCGGGCTCCTGCCATTTGCCATTGATGAAGAGCTGCGTGTCGACGTATCCCATGAGGTGATCCCTGTGGAAGAAGAACTTGCGGCATATTATCGCTGCATGAGCGACGTGGTGCGCTTCTCCGCCGGTGGCTATCGCTACATCAAGAGCGTTTTCCAGTACTCGGCCGGCGCTGCCGCCGAGCCGGGATTCGAGATCCATCGCGCCCGGCTCTCGCGAGCGCTTCCGCTCGCCGACGGCTTCGGCGCCGTCGAGCGTCACCTTGCGGCGGCAGGACGTCCTGCGACTGCCTTCTGCGCATGCGAGCTCAGGTCTCCAGAACCCTTCAGCGAGCAAGGCTTCATCGACTTCAACCGCGGGTACGTGCAGACGCTCGAGCGCTGGGGCTTGTACAAGGACGGCGTGAACCCGGTTGCCCGCACCAACGTCTGTCCCCAGTATGGTCGGCCGTCCTCGCCCTCGCTCTACGCGTTCTCCTACACCGTGCCGGCGTCCAATGCGCCGGGCAGCTTCATCATCGCGGGCGGCGGCGAAGCCGCTGAGGGCAAGGGAAGCTACCGCGAACGCATCGTTCGGTACGGCGACACGTCCCCCGACGGGTTGCGCGCGAAGATGCAGCACGTCGTCAAGGAAATGGAGCGCCGCCTCGCCGCGCTCGGCTTCGGCTGGGCCGACGCGGCGAGCACGCAGGCGTACAGCGTGTATGACATCGGCGCCCTTGTCGGACCGGAGATCGCCGCGCGCGGCGCGGCGCCCAACGGCCTCACCTGGCATTTCTGCCGGCCGCCCGTAGTCGGCATCGATTTCGAGATGGATGTGCGCGGCGCGGCCCGGGAGCTGGTACTGGAAGCATGAGAGTTCTCCTGCTCGCTCTCGCCCTGGCGGCGCAATTCTGCGCGGCGGAGGATCGCTACTTCGATTCGGCTGGCGTGCGGATCCGTTACGTCGAGCGCGGCGCCGGCGTGCCGGTGGTGCTCGTCCATGGCTTCACCGGCGGGGTGCAGTGCTGCTGGATCGACAACGGCATCCTTCCCGAGCTCGCCCGCGACCACCGCGTCATCGCTTTCGACTTGCGCGGCCACGGCGTCAGCGCCAAGCCGCACGATCCCGCCGCCTACGACGAGATCGGCAGGGACGTGATCCGGCTCCTCGACCATCTCGGGCTGTCCCGCGCGCATGTCGTGGGCTTCTCGCTCGGCGGCATCATCGTCGCCAAGCTCCTGACCACCGACCCCGGGCGTTTCAGCAGCGCGATCCTGGCGGGCGCGGCGCCCCGGCGCTCGCGCGGCGTCGAGAGCGATCTCGCGACGGAGGAAGCTGCGCGTGAGATGGAAAAAGGGTCCTACCGCACGCTTATTCTCGCGACCGCTCCCACCGACGAACCACCGCCCTCGGAGGCCGTCTTGCTGGCTCGATCGAAGGAAATCGTCGCCCGCAACGATCCCTTCGCGCACGCTGCGCTGATGCGGGCGCGCCGCGCCCTCCTCGTTGCCGATGCAGACATCGCTGCGGTGCGCGTGCCAGCCATGGCCATTATCGGCAGCGCCGATCCGGCGTTGCCGCGCGTCCAAGCGTTGAAGAAGCGCTGGCCGAAACTGGAAGTCGTGGTGATTCAAGGCGCTACCCACCCAGCCGGGCACCCGCGCGGGCTCCTCACCCGCCGGGAGCTCGTTGCCGAGGTACGAGCCTTCATCGCCTCCCATGATCATGGGATGGGCGCGCGGTAGCGCAAAGGGCCACAATGGTCCATGCGAAAGAGCATCGCTGCCATCTCGCTACTCGTCATCGCTGCCGGCTGCAGCACAAAGCAGGTGGAGACCTCGCCTGACGACCCCTCTAGGGTGACGAGGCGAATCAGCACCAAGGGAAGCGTCCAGGACGTCACGAATCGAGGCGTCGTTAGCAGGGTTTGGTTCACCGAGACTGTCGACCGCAGCGAGCTAAAAAGCCACTCCGACCAGGTCTGCCTGTTTGATGGTCAGTTGCCCGAGGGTCTCAAGTACCGGGAAATCGGCCGGATCAAAGCGAACAAGAAGACCTACGGAACCCCCGAAGAGGTGCTGCTGGCGATGGCCGACGAAGCACGGCGAATCGGTGTCGAAGCAATCACCGGCTTGGAGGCAAAGCAGCGGCGCGGCATGATGCCTTGGCGCATGTCCGTTCCCGCCAACGCCGGAACGCTGGTCAAGGTCGACGCCGAGTCACTGCCTTTCGACTGCGTAAAGCTCGAGGGCCAGCTTTTCTAGTCTTTCAGCACATCGCGTAGCGCAGAATCCGGCACCTTGACGCTTACGCCTGCGCGCTCCTCCTGCAGCGTCATCGGCACCCGGCAGTCGCGCTCGGACCAGCCGCGCTTCATGGCCTCCGACAGTTCATCGAGCGCGATCTGGCCGATGCGCATCGGCACGCCGACTTCCTTCGCCAGCTCGAGCGCCAGGGTGACGTCCTTGTGCGCGAGGCGGACGGTGAAGTCAGCCGGGTCGTACTTGCCGTTCAGGAAATGCTCGGGCAGGCGATCGAAGGTCCGCTTGCGGCCGGTGGCGCCCTGCCGGATCGCCTGGAAGAGCGCGACCGGCTCGACGCCGGCCTTGACGCCGAGCGTGAAGATCTCGGCGAGCGACGCCTGCACGGTAAAGCTGGCGGCGTTGTGGGCAAGCTTGGCGACGGTCCCGGCGCCGATCGCGCCGACGTAGAAGGGTTGGTCGCCGATCGCTTTCAGCACCGGCAGGTACCTGTCGTAGGTCGCGCGGTCGCCGCCGACCCAGATCGCGAGCTTTCCGGATTTGGCGCCATTCGGGCCGCCGCTCACCGGTGCGTCGAGAAGCAGCCCCTTGAACTGTTTGTGGAGCGCCCGGACCCGTTTGGGTGAATTGGTCGACAGGTCAAACCAGACCGGCGCCGAAACGTCCTTGGCCACGGCATCGACTTCCGCGGGGCCCGGCAGCGACGTGAAGAACACTTCCGTCCCCTCACTCGCTTCGCGGATCGATTTGCGGTTGCCTTTGCCGTTCAGGTCGAACGACTGCACGGCGTGCCCTGCCCGCTCGAGGCTCGCCGCCATCGGCGCGCCCATGGCGCCGAGGCCGATGAAGCCGATCTTCATGCCGGCCGCTCTTCGAACACCTGCTTCACCATCAGTGCGGCGCTGCCCGCGTTCGGCCAGCCGACGTAGAACGCGAGATGGGTGACGACCTCGGTGATCTCCTCGCGCGTCACGCCGTTGTCCAGCGCGCGCCAGAGGTGGCCGCGCAGCTGCTCGGTCGCGCCCTGCGTGATGAGCGAGGTGATGGTGACGAGGCTGCGGTCGCGCTTGGAGAGGCCCTTGCGCTCCCAGACATCGCCGAACACAACCTTGTCGGTGAGCTCGCCGAGCTTGGGAAAGATGCCGCGCACCTGGCCGATGACGGACGGGGGTGTCTTCGCTGCTGACATGAAACGCTCCTCGTAGGAAAGAGAAATCCCAACCATACTAACAACCATGCGCCGCGAACCGGAATCCCCCTACGCCTGGCTGCGCCTCAGCGCCGCGCTGGCGCTGATGACGCTCGGCGGCTCGGGGATGTACGCCATCGCGGTCGCGCTCGCGCCGGTGCAGGCGGAGTTCGGCGTCACGCGCGCCGACGCGTCCCTGCCTTATACGCTGACCATGCTCGGCTTCGGCGTCGGCGGGATCCTGATGGGGCGCCTGTCGGACCGCTTCGGCGTGATGGTGCCGACGATCATCGGCGCGGTCGGCCTCGGCGGCGGCTTCGTCCTCGCCGGCAACGCGCAGACGCTCTGGCAGTTCAGCCTCGCGCACGGCATCCTGGTCGGCCTGCTCGGCTGCTCGGCGACCTTCGCGCCGCTCGTCGCGGATACCGCGCTCTGGTTCAACCGGCGCCGGGGCATCGCCGTGGCGATCTGCGCCAGCGGCAACTACCTCGCCGGAGCAGTCTGGCCGCCGATCCTGCAGTACGGGTTCGACACGATCGGCTGGCGCAACACCTATACCGGCACAGGGATCTTCTGCGGCGCGGCGATGCTGGCACTGGCGTTCGCGCTACGCCCGCGCCCGCCCAGCGTGGAAGCGTCTACGCAGGCAGGAGGAACGTTGCGAAGCGAGACGCCGCTCGGCCTGTCGCCGAACGGGCTGACCGCGCTGCTTGCGATCGCCGGGGTCGGCTGCTGCGTGGCGATGTCGATGCCGCAAGTCCACATCGTCGCCTACTGCAGCGACCTGGGCTACGGCGCGACCAATGGCGCGCAGATGCTCTCGATCATGCTCGCGTTCGGCATCGTCAGCCGGCTCGTCTCGGGCTGGATCTGCGACCGCATCGGCGGGCTGCGCACCCTGCTCCTCGGCTCGGCGCTGCAGGGGATCGCCTTGCTGCTTTTCCTGCCGTTCGACGGCCTGGTCTCGCTCTACGTCGTATCGGCCATGTTCGGCCTGTTCCAGGGCGGCATCGTGCCCGCTTACGCGATCATCATCCGCGAGTACTTTCCGCCGCGCCAGGCCGGCGTGCGGACCGGCATCGTGCTGATGGCGACGCTGTTCGGGATGGCGCTCGGCGGCTGGCTTTCGGGCGCGATCTTCGACCTGACAGGCTCCTACCACTCCGCGTTCATCAACGGCATCGGCTGGAACCTGCTCAACCTGGCTATCGCGCTTTGGCTGTTGCGGCTTTCTTCCAGAGCTCCCAGGGTCGCTCCAGCGTAGAGCGGTTGGCAGCGGTCGATCGCCTGCCTTCCTCGTCGCTGAGGAACGCGATCGGCCCCTCGAGCTGGCCGGCCTGGATCTGCAGGCGGGCATTCATCTCGGTGTAGATCGCGCGAAACACGGCTTCGGCGACGCAATCGCCGACCACCGTCATGCCGTGGCCTCGCATCAGCACGCAGGTGCAATTGCCGAGCGAGCGGGCGAGCGCTCTCCCAAGCGGGCGGTCGCGGATGAGAAGGTCGTTCTCTTCGCGCTCCTTGCGGATATCGAACATCGGTACGCCCGACCAGAGGAACGACGCCATGTGATAGATCGGCCTGAGCTGGCTGCGCGTCACGCCGAAGGGAATCACCGAAGGCGAGTGGCTATGCACCACCGCCATCACTTCCGGCCGCGCGCGATAGATCTCGCCGTGGATATAGCGCTCGAGAAAGCCCTTGCGGTCGTCGCTGACGACTTCGCTATCCGCGTCGTGCTCCATGATGTCCGTGGCCGTGACCAGCGCCGGGGCGCGCGAGCGCGACATGATGAAGCGATCCGGGCGCTTGTCGCTGCGCGCGCTGACGTGGCCGTACGCATCGAGCACGCCCTGCTGCGCCAGCACGCGGCTGCCGGCGACGACATCGTTGATGAGGGACTGGCTGGCGCTGACTTTGCTTTTCTTCAACGCCGCGCCGGGGGCGTGCCCCCCATGTTGGTGTCGTAGCCCGGCAGGACACGGACGTCGACGACGCAGACATTGCCGTTCTTCACCTCTCCGATGGCCTTTTCCAGGGAGGACTTCAATTCGGAAACCTTTGTAACCGGACCAATGCCGATCGCACCCTGGGCACGCGCCATCATCGCCAGGTCGATGTCGGGCTCGTCGATGCGCTGGCCGATCCACTTGTTTTCAATCGGCCGGCCGCGTTCCTTGGCGACCCGCTCCTGGTGCATCTCGTCGTTGTAGAAGGAGCGGTTGTTGGCGACGATGAAGAGGCACGGCAGCTTGTAGTGCGCCGCGGTCCAGACCGCGGTGACGCCCATCAGGAAATCGCCGTCGCCGCAGATGCCGACCACCATGCGGCGATTGCCCTTCAGCGCCAGCGCCGCGCCGACGGTCAGGCCGGGACCCGCGCCGACCCCGCCGCCGCCGTCGGCGCCGAGATAGTCGAGCGGGTGGCGGAAATGCCGGTACGCGCCGTTCCAGCCGAGCGGCAGCTTGGTGAGGCAGATCTCCATGCCGCTCGTCACGTCGTTGAAGGCGTCGGCGAGCGCGCGGATGGAAAGCTGGTCGCTGGTATTCGAAGGCAATTCCTGCTTCGACGGAACCGCCGCGGTACGGGCGCGAACCGCGTCCGCGAGCAGCGGCACTGCCACGTCCGGCTCGCAAAGCATGTACACGTCGGCCGGCGGCAGGCCCTGGTAGTCCATGCTCCAGCCGCGGTGGATGTGCTGGTCGACCGAGACGCGGATCACTTTCGCGCCGATCGGCGCGTCGCCCCACGCAGCTTTCAGCGTTCCCGCGGTATCGACCCAGTCGAGCGACAGCACCACGTCGCACTCGCGCAGCAGCTTGCCGTCCGGGAACGTCGCCGGCGGCGCCGCATGCAGCGGATGGTCGGTCGGAAAGGAAGCGCCGGTCTTGATGTCGGTAAACACCTTCGCCTGCAGTTTCTCGGCGAGCGCGATGCGCGCCTTCCACGCCTTCTCGTCGCGCGACACGCGTCCCATGAGGATCGCGGGATTCTTCGCGCCCGAGAGGAGCCTCGCAGCCGCCTGCACGACCTCGCTGGAAGGAAGAACTGCAGGGGGAGGCGAAAAGCGCAAGACATCGGGCACGGCGGGCAGCGGGCCGACTTTCGCCTCCTGCAGCGCCGCGTCGAGATTGACGTAAGTCGGGCCGCGCGGCGCGGTCTGCGCGATCTGCGCCGCGCGCATCAGCGCTTCGTAGGCCGCCGGGACAGAGCCGGGCTGGTTGTCCCATTTGGTGTAGTCGCGCACCAGCGCGCCCTGGTCGGAAGCGGTGTGGATCCAGTCGATCCACGGACGGCGCTTCGCCGCGTCCCACGGACCGGTCGCGCCGAGGATGAGCATCGGCACGCGGTCGCACCAGGCGTTGAAGATCGCCATCGTGCCGTGCATCAGGCCGACGTTGGAATGCAGCACCACGCCCATCATCCGGCCCGAGGCGCGCGCGTAGCCGTGCGCGATGGCGACCGCCGATTCCTCGTGCAGGCAGAGCAGCATCTGCGGCCGCTCGTTGCCGAGATAGTTCACCAGGCTGTCGTGCAGGCCGCGGAAGCTCGCGCCGGGGTTGAGAGCGAGGTACGGAAGGTCGAGCGCGCGCAGCATCGCCGCGACCGCGTCGCTGCCCCAGAGCTCCTTCTGCGCCGGCACGGGGACCGGCACGTCTCGCTGCAGTTCGCTCGCCACTTACTCTCCCTTGATTCCGGCGGTAGCCATCACCTTGCCCCATTGCGCGTAATCGCTGGCGATGATTTCCTTCAGCTGCGCCGGGGAGCCGGTCGAAATGTCGATGCCCTGCGGCACCAGGCGCGCCCTGGTCTCCGCGGAATTGAGGATCTTGCTGATCTCGGTGTTGATCCGCGCGACAATTTCGGGCGGCGTCTTGCCCGGCACGAACATGCCCAGCCAGGGATAGAGCGCGTAGCCGGGCACGCCGGCCTCGGCGACCGTCGGCGCGTCCGGCATCGCGCCGAAGCGCCGATCGGCCGCAGTCGCGAGGAGCCGCAGCTTCCCTTCCCGGATGTGCGGCAGCAGCGAGTTCGCCGCGCCGATCCAGACCTGGATGCGGCCCGGCAGCAGGTCGGCGACCGCCGGCGCGGCACCTTTGTAGGGCACATGGTTCATTTTCGTCCCGCTCAGCTGCTGCAGGAGCATGCCGCCGAGGAACTGCGGGCTGCCGGTGCCCGAGGAGCCGAAATTGAGCTCATCCGGCTTCGCCTTGGCGTAGGCGATCAGTTCCTTCACCGACTTCGCCGGGACGTCCGGATTGACGACGAGCAGGAACTGGATGCGGGCGAGCAGCGTGACCGGCGCGAGGTCGGTGAACGGGTCGAACGACTGCTTGCCGATGTGCGGGTTGACGGTGAAGACGTTGTCGGGAGAGAGGAACCAGGTGTAGCCGTCGGGCGGGCTCTTCGCGACCGCGTCGGCGCCGATATTCTGGCTGCCGCCGGTGCGGTTCTCGACCACGACTGGCTGCGACCAGACGCCCTGCAGGCCCTGCGACAGGACGCGCGCGATGGTATCCGGGGAGCCGCCCGGCGGCAGAGGCACGATGATCTTGATCGGCCGCTCGGGAAAACCTTGCGCCGCAGCAACGAAACTCGCCGCCGCCAGCGCGATGAACGTCGCAAATCGCCGCATTGAACCCACCCCTTGTTCCACGCCGGAAGCTTACCGCCTGCCACTCATTGTGCAAGAATCATTTCGGATTTCAAGAGGAGAACCTGTCCATGCTGACCCCCGAAGAACTGGCGAAGCTCCAACCCGCCGAAAGCCTTTTCCCGTCGCCGATCCCGGTGCAGGTTTCGTCGAGCGACGAGTACATGCCGTCGCCGCAGTCCCCGCGGCAGAAGGAATTCGAGGCACGCGTCAAGGATATCGGCGCGCGGCTGGCGAAGAAGCACGGCATGACGCGCCGCAAGTTCTTCAAGACCGCCGGCGGCATGGCAGCGGCGTTCGCGGCGATGAACGAGGTCTATGCGAAGAACAGCCAGCCATTTTACGAAGTGCTGAAAAACGAGGCGACCGATCTCGACGTCGCG
Source organism: Burkholderiales bacterium (assembly GCA_035607175.1). Taxonomy (GTDB): domain Bacteria; phylum Pseudomonadota; class Gammaproteobacteria; order Burkholderiales; family SG8-39; genus SCGC-AG-212-J23. The sequence goes on along the minus strand of DATNCP010000207.1, from coordinate 1,225 downwards.
CAGGCACGCGCCGACGGCCTCAAGGGCCAGTTCGTCATGGACATGCACACGCATTTCCTGCGCGAGGGCACGCCGATCCGCGCCTTCGTCGCGCAGCGCGAGGCAGTCGGCAAGACCGGCTGGAACCCGGCGCTGGTCGGCAAGCCGCAGACCATCGACGACCTGATGTTCCCGAACTACGTGAAGGAGATTTTCCTCGACAGCGACACCAAGGTCTCGTGCATCAGCGGCTCTTACTCCGAGGACGAGAAGTTCAACTTCCTCACCAACGACCAGAAGCGCGATGCGCGCGACAAGGTGAACAGGGAGGCCGGCGTCAAGCGGATGTTCTCGCACGCCATCTTCACGCCCGGGCGCCCCGACAACTGGCTGGCGAAAGTCGAGGAGGAGGATGCGCGCCTGAAGCCCGATGCATGGAAGGGCTATACGATCGGCGACAACACCAACAAGCACCTCTCGAAGCACCCGTGGCGCCTCGACGACGAGAAGCTCCTCTATCCGTTCTACGAGCGCCTGGTGAAGTGGTCGAAGCAGTACCCCGACAGGCCGGGCCTGAAGAACGTCTGCGTCCACAAGGGACTCTTCTCGCCCGCGGTCGAGAAGCAGTTCCCGCACCTCGTCGGCTACTCCTCGGTCGCCGACGTCGGCAAGGCGGCGAAGGACTGGCCGGATCTCAATTTCATCATCTACCACTCGGCGTACCGCTGGGTCGGCGGCGTGCCGCCCGCGGAAGGCCGGGCGCAGTGGGAGCGCACCGGACGGGTCGAGTGGACGAACGACCTCGCCGACATCCCGGCGCAGTACGGCGTGAAGAACGTCTACGGCGACCTGGGGCAGATCTTCGCCTGGACCGCCGCGGCCGAGCCGCGCCTGTCCGCCTTCATCATGGGCTCGCTGGTCAAGGGCCTGGGCGCCGACCACGTCGTCTGGGGCACCGACTCGCTCTGGACCGGCGCGCCGCAATGGCAGATCGAAGCGCTGCGCCGCCTCGAGATCCCGGAAGACATGCAGAAGAAGTACGGCTTCGCGCCGCTTGGCCCTGCCACCGGCGCGGTAAAGAACGGCATCTTCGGCCTGAACAGCGCGCGCATCTACGGCTTCACGCCCGCCAAGCAGGCCGCCGTGCTGAACGACCACCTCGCGTACTGCAAGGGCATCTACGAGCGCGAAGGCGCGGCGCGCAACAACATGGCCTACGGCTACATCAACAAGGGGTAGCAAGACA
>DATNCP010000193.1:0-11855 GCA_035607175.1 Burkholderiales bacterium | reverse complement strand
CTCACTCCGCAGGTGCTCCAGCATCTGCCGCAGCCCGGTGGCGCGGAAGGCGATGTGGTCGATCGCACCGGTGCCGGTGGCGCCGCCCTGCGAGGTGCGCCCGAGGTATTTCTTCTGGTTCTCGCCCGCCATCTTCGCGCTCGGCCCGATGTGCACGATGTCGACGTCGCCGAGGTACATCCAGTGCACCGGGAAGCCGAAATCGGGATGCGAGCCGCTCTTCATGCCGAGGACGCGCGCGTACCAGTCGCGCGTCGCGTCGATGTCGTCGGCAGCGACGAGGATGTGCTCGATGTGCGAGAGAGGCATGCCTGAATCTATCGTTAGAAGGACACGCTGACGAACGCCGCTGGCCCCTGGAGATTGACCCGCGCCTGGAATTTCGAGCTTGGGTTGTCGACATCCAGCTTCAGGTTGAGGCTGTGCATGCCGACGCCGAAGGCGACGTTCCGGAACGGCTGGTAGACGATGTCGATCGCGCTCGACCGGATACTGCCCGAGTACTTGTCATAGTCGAGCGAGAGCCAGTCGGTGCGCAGGGCCAAAGCCCAGGTGTCGGTGAGCGCGAAGGTGCCATAGATCGCGAAAATCGGCAGGGGCGCGGTTGCGCTTTCGGTGCGCGCGCCAATGCCGGCGGCATCCATCGAGGCCTTGAACTTCAGCGTGTGCACGCCGAGCCCGGCGCCAAGCTCCTTGTCGGCGCGGCGGAAGAACGAGTAGCCCACTGCAGCCCGCAGGTCCGAGATCTGCACCGAGGAGTTCACCGTGGTTCCCGCGGTGAACGTCTGGTCGCCCCAGGAGATGTCCGTGGCGAGGGCCCGGCTCGCGCTGCGGTCGAGGTCGAAGTAGTCGAGGTCGACGCGCCAGCGCTCGGAGATGCGCCAGTACATCGAGACCTCGCCGATCCACTTTCGCTGCTCCAGCCCGAGGGCGTCCTCGAAGTTGACGTCGACCCCGGCGCCTCCGGTGCTGCTGCCCAGGCGGGCTTGCGTCGTGGACTCCGCGTAGAAACCGCCCAGCGACAAACGGAACGTGTCGCCCAGCAACCGGTGCTTCGGCACTTCGTCCGCGGCATGCGCGATGGTGGCGCTCGCGAGAGCGAGCAGCAACGACCAGGATCGGAGAGGCATGCACTAATATATACCGATGCACATCGCGGACGGAAAACGCCTCACCACCGAAGGCGCCCGGAAAATCAAGAACGCGGCGGTCAAGGCCGCGGAAAAGGCCGGCATCGCTGTCACGGTCGCGGTGGTCGACGCCGGCGGGCACCTGCTGGTGCTCGAGCGCATGGACGGAGGCAAATTCCACACGGTGCACTCGGCCACGACGAAGGCGGTCTGCGCGGCTTCCAACAAGCGCAGCACAGGATCAACCGGCGCGCTCGGCCAGCCTCTCGATGTCGCGCACGCTCTCGGCCTCGCGCTCGCCGCCGGCCCGGAGCGCTGGACGGCGATGGAAGGCGGCTGTCCGGTCATGGCCGGCGACGAGTGCATCGGCGGTGTCGGCGTCGCCGGCGGCAACTGGGAATTCGACGAGAAGGTCGCACGCGAGGCGGCCGAAGCGATCAAATGAAAGTCGGTTGTATCGGCATGGGCTGGTGGTCCGACGTGCTTGCCGACGCGATCAAGCGCTCCGGCAAGCTCGAGATCGCCGCCTGCTACAGCCGCTCGAAGGAAAAGCGCGAGAAATTCGCCGCCAAGTACGGCTGCAAGGCCGCGCCTTCGTACGAAGCGATCCTTTCCGACAAGAGCGTCGACGCGATCATCAACACCACGCCGAACGCGGTGCACCTCGAGACCACCCTCGCGGCGGCGAGCGCCGGCAAGCCGACTTTCCTCGACAAGCCGATCGCTAATACCATCGCCGACGCGCGCGCCATCACCGAGGCCTGCCGCAAGGCGAAGGTCGTCCTCGCCCTCGACTACCAGCGGCGGCGCGAAAGCCACTTCCGCTGGGTGAAGGAGCACATCGGCAGTTTCGGCACGCTGGTGAATGCCGAGGCCAACATCAGCCGCGATCGCCTCGGCAAGATCGACCTCAACTCGTGGCGCTATACGGCGGAGGGAATGCCGGGCGGCGTGATGCTGCAGATCGGCATCCACTACGCCGACGTGCTCGAGTACCTCATGGGGCCGGTCAAGGCGGTGAGCGGCCGGTTCGTTCGCCTGGTGCTCCCGGGCGACAATCCCGACGTGGCGAGCCTCGTCCTCGAGCATGAGAGCGGCGCGCTGTCGACGCTGAACGCGAGCTATGCCTCGGCCTCCGAGTACTACCTGATGAACATCTACGGCAAGGAAGCCACGGCGTTCTTCGACTTCCACGAAGGATTGAGGCTGTTGCGCCGCGGGTCGGAAAAGCCGCAGAAGGTGCCGCTGAAAAAGAACGACCCGATCGTGGATGAGCTGGAGGAATTCGCGCGCGCAGTGCGCGGCGAGTGCGAGCCGGAGATGGACGGCGAGCGCAGCACGCGCTCGCTGGCGGTGATCCTCGCCGGCATCCGCTCGGCGAAGGAAGGAAAGCGTGTCGAGGTCAGCGAGGTGCTGAAGTGAAAGCTTTCTGGCTTTTCATCAGTCTTTTTTCTTTCAACATCCAGGCGCAGGAAGCGCCCTTTCCGCAGAAGGGCCCGCTCGAGATCACCGTGCTCTTCCCCGCCGGCAGCTCGGCCGACGTCACCGCGCGCCTGCTCGCCGACGGCATGTCGCGCGAGCTCGGCCAGCGCGTGCTGGTGGTGAACCGCCCCGGCGCCGGCGGCGCGATCGGCTACAAGTACGTCGCCTCGCAGAAAGCCGACGGCTACGCGCTGGTCTGGAATTCGAACTCGATCTCGACCAGCTATCACTCCGGCCAGCTCGGGTTCGACTACAAGACCTTCGACGCCGTGGCGCGCGTCCTTTCCGAGTCGGTGGTGATCGCGGTGCGCGCCGACTACAAGGCGAGAGCCCTGCAGGACCTGGTCACCGATGCAAAGCTCAGGCCGAAGGTCGTCAGCGTCGGCCATTCGGGCATCGGCAGCCATACGCACATCTCGCTCGTCTCGCTCTTCAACGCCGCCGGCGTCGAGGTGAACGAGGTGCCGTTCGGCGCGGCGCAGGTGATCCCGAGCCTGCTCGGCGGGCACGTCGACGCGGTGGTCCAGTTCCCGGGCGCGCTGGCCGGCCCGGTCAAGCAGGGCCAGGTCAGGCTGCTCGCCACGCTCACCCAGGCACGCGACCCGGCGTGGCCCGACGTGCCGACCGCGCGCGAGCAGGGCTTCGACGTCGCTCTCGACGCCTGGCGCGGCATCGCCGTGCCCCGCGGGACGCCCGCCGAAATCGTCTCAACGCTGGAGAATTCCATCCGCAAAACCGCCGAGTCCGCCGAATTCGGCGCGGCCGCGGCGAAGCTCGCGGTGCGGCCGGCGTTCCTGCCGGCCGCGGAGTTCAGCGACCTGATTGCGAAGGAGGACGCTTTCCTGTCCCGCCTGATGCAGCAGATCGGCCTGAAGAAGTCGCCGCAGTAATCAGCGCCGCGCAGTTGCTGTCCTTGCCGCCGCCCTCGTTGAGGAGCGGCAGGATGGCGAGGAACGGATTGAGGATGCCCATCGCCACGGCGCCGGCGCCGCGCGCGGCGATGCGCTTCACGTCGACGCCGACCTTCGGCGCGGAGAAGGTGCCGCGGATGCGGAGCGGGCTGTTGAGCGACGCGACGCTCTTGTGCTTCGGATCGGGCTTGAGCGTCAGATCGAGCTGCTCGTCCTTCAGGTTGATGGTGCCGTCGCCGCCCACGTTCACCACCGCGGTGTCGAACACCAGCGCGTTCGCCTGCGCCACGCCGTTCTTCACGCCGAAGTCGGCGATCGCGCAGCGGATCTCGACGTTCTCGTCGCCCTCGAGCCGGGTCTTGGCGAGGCCCCACAGGTCGATCGCCGCGGCATTCATGAGGAACCGGCTCACCTCGCCGCCATCGAGGAACAGGCCGATCTTGCCGTTGGCCGAGCCGAGCATCTTCGCCACCGAGTCGCCGGTGCCGCTGAGCTCGATCACGCCGCTGATCTCGCCCACCGAGCCGCGCGATTTCTCGATCGTGGGAAAGAGCTCGTTGAGCTTGAGGTCGGTGACGCCCATCCGCAGGTCGCTGCGGATCGGCTCGTGCTTGCCGTCCAGGCGCACGGTGCCGGCGAGCTTGCCGCCGGCGATGCCGAACTCGAGCGGGTCGAGGCTCAGTACCTCATCCTTCATGACGATGCGGGTCGTCAGATGATCGAGCGCCAGCTGCTCCGGCCGCTTGATGGTGCCGGCGCGGATCTTCACGTCGGCATCGACGCTTCCCCAGCGGCTGGAATCGAAGGGCGCATCGGGGAGCATGCCGTGCTTCTGCTCCGGCTTGTCGGTCCCGACCAGCGGGCCGAGGTCGACGATGTTCAGCACCTTGGCGGTGATGTCGCCGGTCATGCGCGTGCGCTTGCCGCCGGTGTCGACCTCGAGCGTGCCGGCGAAATCGCTCTCGCCGATCTTGGCGGTGAACTTCTCGTAGCGGATCATCCCGCCGTTGCGCACCAGGCGGCCGGTGGTGGTGTACGGGCTGGTGGCCGGGAAAGCGACGTTGACGATGTGGTACAGGTCGTCGAGCGACTTGCCGCTCAGCGGCTCGAACTTCAGGTCGAGGCCCTTGAAGCCGACGATGCCGGTGATCGTGCCTTGCAGCTTGACCGCGGTGTCGCCGATCTTCGCCTGCGCCTTCAGCGGATAGGGCGTCACCTCGTCGCGAATCGACAACACCGGCCCGCCGTGGCCGCTGCCCTTCAATGCCATGCCGTTGTACTTGCCCTGCACGCTGAAGCCGACACCGTCGGCGTCTGTCGAAAGCTCGGAATGCAGATCGATGTCGCGAGCGCCGTCCACGTAGGCGAGCCGGCCATGGTCGAGCGTCAGCAGCTCGACGACGAAGCGCGACTCCTCTTTCGGCTCCGGGTCCTCCTTCATCACCCAGTTCTTGCGGCCCTCGGCGTCCTGCTCCAGGGAAATTTCCGCCTTCTCCAGGTGCACTTCCGGCAGCACGACCCGGCCGATGAAGAGCGGCAGCACGCTCACCGAAGCCTCGATCGCCTCGGCCTTGAGGAGATGCTTCGCCCTGCCCCATTTGGCGTTGGCGAAGCTCACGCCCTCGATGCGGAAGCGCGGATGGACCCAGCTCCAGGCCGGTGTCAGGCGCTCGATGACAAGCTCCCGCCCGGTCGCCTTGCTCACGGCGCGCGTGATCGGTCCCTTCAGGTGGTTCAAGCCGAAGACAACCCCGAGAACCAGCAGCAGAACCAGGACCAGGACGGTCCCGCCAAGCCATTTCAGGGTGCGCACGCTCCTTTAAGAGCAAGGCGCATGCCTCTTGCGCGCGGCCGGAGCTAGGCCGGTTGGGCGAGCCTTTCCTTCACCTTGCGCAACCATTCCTGGCACCACTCGAGCGCCGTTTCCTCCGGCAGGATGCCGCTCGAGGCGTCGTGCATGTGCCGCTCGCCGATCCGCTCAGCGCCGAGCTCGCCGAGCAGCTCGTCGAAGCGCTTGCCGCCGAAATTGAAGGTCTCGGCATAGGTGCGGTCGCCCAGGCCGAACACGCCGTAGCGGACGTGCGCAAGGTTCGGCCGCGCGCTCTTCAGCTGCTCGTAAAGCGCGCGGGCGTTGTCGGGGACGTCGCCCTGCCCGTAGGTCGAGGTGCAGACCAGGAATACCCCGGGCCGGGCGAACACCGAGCCGTCGAGGCTGTCCATGAGCAGCGTCTCGACCTGGGTGTCGTCGTCGCCCAGCGCGAGCTCCATCTCCTGGGCGCACAACTGCGCCGTGCCCGTCATCGTACCGACCAGGATGGAAATCCGCGTCTTCACGTTGACAGACAATATATTGCAACCATAGAATCACCGTCAAGCACTATAGTTCACATGCCATTTCCCCCTTGAGCGCCGTCCTCGAAAACGACTTCCTGATCCAGCTCGGCGAGCGGGTGCGCGCCTGGCGCGCCGAGCATGCGACCACCCGCAAGGCCCTCGCCGCGGCCTCCGGCGTCTCCGAGCGCTTCCTCGCCCAGCTCGAAGCCGGCCAGGGAAACATCTCGGTGCTGCGCCTGCGCGAGCTCGCCCGCGCCATGGGCATGCCGCTCGACGCGCTGGTGCGCGAAACCGGGAAGAAAGAGCTGGTCGCCCTGATCGGGTTGCGCGGCGCCGGCAAGTCGACGCTCGGCGCGAAGCTCGCCGAGGCGCTGAAGGTGCCGTTCGTCGAGCTCGACAAGGAAGTGGAGAAGGAAGCCGGCGCCGAGCTCGGCGAGGTGTTCGCCATGTACGGCCAGGACGCCTTCCGCCGCTTCGAGCGCCGTGCGCTCGAGCGCGTCCTCGCCCAGCACCCGCGGGCGGTGATCGCCGCCGGCGGCAGCCTGGTCACCGCCGCGGAGACGTACAAGCAACTGCTGGCGCGCTGCTTCTGCGTCTGGCTGAAAACAAAACCCGACGAGCATATGGCGCGAGTCATCGCGCAAGGCGACATGCGTCCGTTCAAGGGGCGTTCCGCCGCACTCGACGAGATCAAGAAACTGCTCGAAGACCGTGCCGGGCTGTACGCCCGCGCCGACGCCACTCTCGAGACTTCCGGCAAGACGGTCAGGCAGAGCCTGGCCGACCTGAAAAAGGCCATCGCATGATCAGCTTCGAGACGCACCCCGAGCGCTACCACCACTGGAAGCTCGCCTTCGACGGCCCGCTCGCCACCCTGACGCTCGACGTCGCGGAAGACCACGGCCTGGTGCCGGGCTACAAGCTGAAGCTGAACAGCTACGACCTCGGCGTCGACATCGAGCTCGCCGACGCCCTGAACCGCATCCGCTTCGAGCATCCCGAGGTGAAGGCGGTGGTAGTCACGAGCGGCAAGAGCCGCATGTTCTGCTCCGGCGCCAATATCTACATGCTCGGCGCGTCGAGCCACTCGTGGAAGGTGAACTTCTGCAAGTTCACCAACGAGACGAGGAACGGCATCGAGGACTCGAGCGAGCACTCGGGCCTCAAGTTCCTCGCCGCGCTGAACGGCACCTGCGCCGGCGGCGGCTACGAGCTCGCCCTCGCCTGCGACGAGATCGCGATGGTGGACGACCGCTCCTCCACCGTCTCGCTGCCCGAGGTGCCGCTGCTGGGCGTGCTGCCCGGCACCGGCGGACTGACGCGGCTGGTCGACAAGAGAAGGGTCCGGCGCGACCTTGCCGACGTCTTCTGCACCACCGCCGAAGGCGTGCGCGCCGACCGCGCCAAGGAGTGGAAGCTGGTCGACCACGTCGCCAAGCCGCAGCAGTTCGCGGAGATGGTGAAGGCGCGCGCGCTCGAGCTGGCGAAGCACTCCGATCGGCCCGGCGGCAAGGGGATCGAGTTGACTCCGCTCGGCGAAAACAGATTCATTGAAGTCGAAGTAGACGAGGAAAAGAGAACGGCGATTCTGACCGTCATCGGACCGAAAAACCCGAAGATCGAGAAGTCCGCCGACTGGTACCCGCTGCGCCTCGCGCGCGAGCTCGACCGGGCGATCCTGGACCTGCGCACCAATCACAACGACGTCGGCCTTTGGCTGCTGAAGAGCGCCGGCGATCCCGAGGAAGTGCTGAAGCTCGACGGATTCATGAAGGCGAGCTCGGGCGACTGGTTCGTGCGCGAGACGCTCGGCTACCTGCGCCGCATCTTCTCCCGCCTCGATGTCTCTTCGCGCTCGATGTTCGCCATCATCGAGCCCGGCTCGTGCTTCGCCGGGACGCTGTTCGAGCTCGCGCTCGCCGCGGACCGCAGCTACATGCTCGACGCCGACGGCTCGAAGATCGCCGTCTCGCCGCTCAATTTCGGCACGTACCCGATGGCCAACGGCCTGTCGCGCCTCGCCACGCGGTTTGCCGGTGAAGGTCCCGAGCTTGCCAAGAACACGTTGATCGATTCGGGAACGGCAAAGCAGCTTGGACTGGTGACCTCCACGCCGGACGACATCGACTTCGAGGAAGAGGTGCGCATCGCCATCGAGGAGCGCGCCAGCCTGTCGCCCGACGCGCTCACCGGCATGGAAGCCTGCCTGCGCTTCGCCGGCCCGGAGACGATGCTGACGCGCGTCTTCGGCCGCCTGACCGCGTGGCAGAACTGGATTTTCCAGCGCCCGAACGCCGTCGGCGAGCAAGGCGCACTCAAGGTCTACGGCACGGGCAGCAAAGCCAAATTCAACTGGGAACGGGTATGAGCTCCATAAACTACGCAGAGAAAATCCCGAACAACGTCGACATCGGCGGCGACCGCACGCTGCAGCGCGCGCTCGAGCACTGGCAGCCGCACTTCCTGCAGTGGTGGCAGGAGATGGGGCCGAGCGACTTCGCCACCGCGGACGTGTACCTGCGCACCGCGATCTCGGTCGACGCGCAGGGCTGGGCGCACTACGGCGCGACGAAAATGCCCGACTATCGCTGGGGCATCTTCCTCGCCGACCGGCAGGCCGAGCGCAAGATCGGCTTCGGCGACGCAATGGGCGAGCCGGTCTGGCAGCAGGTGCCGGGCGAATATCGCTCGACGCTGCGCCGCCTGATCGTCACCCAGGGCGACACCGAGCCCGCCTCGGTCGAGCAGCAGCGCCTGCTCGGCCACACCTGCCCCTCGATGTACGACCTGCGCAACCTGTTCCAGATCAACGTCGAGGAAGGCCGCCACCTGTGGGCGATGGTGTACCTGCTGCACGCCTATTTCGGCCGCGACGGCCGCGAGGAAGCCGAGGAGCTGCTGGCGCGCCACTCCGGCGACGCCGACAAGCCGCGCATCCTCACCACCTTCAACGAGCCGATGTCCGACTGGCTGTCGCTCTTCTGCTTCACCTATTTCACCGACCGCGACGGCAAGTACCAGCTGAAGAGCTTCGCCGAAAGCGCCTTCGATCCGCTGTCGCGCACCTGCCGCTTCATGCTGACCGAGGAAGCGCACCACATGTTCGTCGGCGAAACCGGCATCAGCCGCGTGGTCAAGCGCACGCTGGAAGTGATGAAGGAGATCGGCAGCGACGATCCCGCGCGCGTCCGCGCCAAGGGCGCCGTCGACCTGCAGACGCTGCAGAAATACCTCAACTTCTGGTGCTCGAGCTCGCTCGACCTGTTCGGCTCGGAGATCTCGTCCAACTCGGCGGCCAACTTCGCCAGCGGCATGAAGGGCCGGCCCGACGAGACGCAGTACGAGGACCATGTCCTTCGTTCTTCCTCGAAGAAGCTTCACACCCCGGAAGGAGAGCAGGAAGTTCCGATGCTGAACGCGCTCAACGAGGTGATGCGCGAGTCTTACCTCAAGGACTGCGAGATCGGCCTGAAGCGCTGGAACCGCATGATCGAGCGCGCCGGCCACGCCCTGCGCCTCACCCTGCCCTCCTCGCGCTTCCGCCGCTCGATCGGCCCGTGGGCCGGCGTGCCGGTCGACACGACCGGGAAGATGATCTCGAAGGAGGAATTCGAGAAGCACCTGATCGAGTGGATCCCTTCGGCCTCCGACAAGGCCTTCGTGCAATCGCTGATGCAGCGGGTGATCGAGCCGGGCAGGATGGCCGGGTGGATCGCGCCGCCCGAGCGCGGCATCAACAACCTCCCCGTGGAATACGAATACGTCCACCTTCACTGAATTCCTGAACGCGATGCTCGAGGCCGAGCGCGCCGGCGCGAAGGCGCTCGTCGTGTTCATGGACGACTGGCCGCGCAACGGCGCCGAGTGGAAGGTGCTGCGCAAGATCCACGAGGAGGAAGCGCACAACTGCGGCCTGATCGGCGAGCTGCTGAAGAAAGCCGGCGCCGACTACAGCCACGCCACCGGCGAGTTCTACGCCAAGGCGGTCGCGGTCAAGGGCGGGAAGGAAAGGATCGCCTTCCTCGTCAAGGGACTGCGCTGGGCGGTGAAGCGCTTCGAAAGCGAACTGCCGCGCCTCGACAAGCCCGCGCAGGACCTCTTCCTCCGCATGCGCGACTCGCACCTGCGCAGCATCGCGGCCTGCGAAAGCCTGAATTCGGGGTCAGGGTAACAATTCCTGGATCCTCGCAATCCAAGTTGTACCGCGAGGAATTGTTACCCTGACCCCGAATTAGCTAGTCGCCGGCCACCGAGTAGCCGCGGTCGCGCAGGCAGCTGAAGACCAGCCGGTTGTACGCCTGCCCCTGATCGCGGCCGCTCGCCACGCGTCCCCTCATGAAAACGCGCGCGCGGTTCTCGCAGTCGTCGATGTCCTTCTGCGCCTGCTCCTTGCTAGCGCCCGGCTTGGAGACCGGCCACTCGGTCGCTTTGCAGCCTGCGAGCGCCAGCATGGCGGCAAACAGCGTGCTCGCCTTCATCGCGGTCGATCTCCCTGCAATGTGATCCGGTGCATGACGCGGCGGTAGCCGTGGTAGTCGTTGACCGGGTTGTGCTGCGCACAGCGGTTGTCCCAGAGCGCGATCGATCCCGGCCGCCAGGAGAAGCGGCAGGTGAACTCGGGCCGGATCTGGTGCGCGAAGAGATAGCCGAGCAGCGACTCGCTCTCCGCCTCGGTCATGTCCTTGAAGCGCACGGTGTGCGCGGAGTTGACATAGAGCGCCTTGCGGCCGGTCTCAGGATGCGTGCGCACCACGGGATGCTCGGCGACGAACTCCTTGCCCGCGTCGCCGCCGTCGGACTTGACGCGGTCCTCCCGCGTGCGGGTGACGTTCGCCTTCGCCGAGCCGTTGACCGCCACCAGGCCGTCGAGCATCCGCTTCATCCCCGCGCTCAGCGATTCGTAGGCAAGGTACATGTTGGCGAACAGCGTGTCGCCGCCCACCGGCGGGATCTCGCGCGCGAGCAGCATCGAGGCCATGGGCGGCACTTCGAGGTAGGTGGTGTCGGAGTGCCAGACGCCGCCGAAGTTGATCTTCTCGTGCTCCAGCTTCTTCACCTCGATGATCTCCGGGAAGCCGGCGATGCCCTTGACGAAGGGGTACTCGATCGGCTTGCCGATGCGCCGGGCGAAAGCCATGTATTCGGCCGCCGACAGGTTCTGGTCGCGAAAGAACAGCACCAGGTGCTCGAGCCACGCGGCGCGCAATCGACCGAGATCCTCGTCGGAAAGCGCTTTTGCAAGATCCACCCCGGCGATTTCCGCCCCGAGCGCTCCGGCGATGCGCGTGACTCTCACGAAAACCCACCCCGGCCATAGACATGGACCATAACTTGCCTATTATGGCGGCTGCTCGATCGCGCAAGGGGGGAAGCACGATCGTATGGTGCGTGCGGCGGCATTCTTGATCGTCGCGTCGCTCGGTCTCGGCGGCTGCGGCGGCGGTGGTGGAGGCGGCGGCGGAGGCGGCGGGGGCGGAAGCGGCTCGCCGCTGCTCTATTCCGGCAGCACGGCGGCTGCGACCGTTACGGCGACGAATGCATCGAAGCTCGCGGCGAATTTGATGGGGAACGGCGATGCACCGTTCAGCGGCTTCGGCTTCGGCTCACTTTCCGTGACCGCAAGCCCCGGCGGCGAAACCACTCCGAGCCCGAGCCCCGGCGGCGGTGCCGCGAGCATTGCACGCGCCCTCGACCGGGTCTTCCGCAGCACGCGCCGCGCGGCGGGCGGCACGAGCGCCGCCGTGTCCTCCGTGATCGTCGTCGACTCCACGCAGCCTTGCGACAGCGGCTTCGTGCGCACGTTCGGGTCGCTCGACGACAACGGAACGGGGACGCTATCCGAGAACTACTCCGACTGCCGATTCGGCAACGTAACGACCAACGGGCCGACGACGCTCCGCGTCGACGCATACGACGCGGCGAACGGGGTGATCACGGACTACACCTCGAGCTTCGAACGCCTGGCGCTTCGCCTCGCGAGCGGGACCTGGACCGTCAG
>DATNCP010000115.1:0-8112 GCA_035607175.1 Burkholderiales bacterium | reverse complement strand
GAGCACGCCGGGCAGCGCCACGACCGTCGTCAGCAGGTAGAAGTTGATATAGCCGATGGCCTCGATCAATGCCCCCACGCTCGTTCCGGTGATGAAGCGGCCGGCGATGCTGGCGAGCGCCGAGAGCAGCGCGTATTGGGTTGCGGTGAAGCGCAGGTTGCACAACGCCGAGAGATAGGCGACCACGGTCACGCCGCCGATGCCGCTGGCGAAGTTCTCGAAGCCGACCGCGGCCGCCATGCCGATGTTGGTGTGCCCTGCCGCCGCGAGCCCGGCGAAGCTCAGGTTCGACACCGCCATCAGGACGAGGCTGATCAGCACCGAGCGCTTCATCCCCAGCCGCTCATAGAGGATGCCGCCGACGAAAATGCCGATCAGCAGCGCGACGAAGCCGACGCCGACGTCGTAGAACGCCACTTCGTCGTTGCTGAAGCCGAGGTCCTGGAAGAGCAGGCGTAGCGTCAGGTTGGCAAGCGTGTCGCCGATCTTGTGAATGAGAACGAAGAGCAGCACGACCAGCGCGCCCTGGCGCTGGAAGAATTCCATCAGCGGGCTGAAATAGGCGGCGATCGCCTCGACGACGCCGCGCGGCTGCACCGGCTCGCGATGCCGCGCCGGCTCGCCCATCACCACGCCGACCAGCATTGCCGGCAGCGCGAACACGGCGCAGGCGAGGTACGCGGCGGTCCAGCCGAATCGGGCGGCGAGCACCAGGGCGAGGCCGCCGGCGGCCGCCGAGCCGATCCGCCAGCCGTACTGCGACATGCCCGATCCGGCGCCGAGCTGGCGCGGCTCGAGCAGCTCGATGCGATAGGCGTCGATGATGATGTCGAACGTCGCGCCCGCGATACCGAGGGTGATGGCGGCGATCGCGACCAGCAGCAGCGAATGGTTCGGGTCGGCAAAGCCGAGGAAGGCCACTGCCGCCATGCAGAGCACGCCGATCAGCCACAGCCAGCTGCGCCGCTGCCCGAACTTGCTGATTAGCGGCAGTCGCACGTTGTCGACGATCGGCGCCCACAGGAACTTGAAGTTGTAGGCCAGGAAGGTGAGCGCGAACGCGGTCACCGCGCTCTTGGTGACGCCGTGCTGGGCGAGGCGCGTGGTGAGCGTCGCGCCGATCATCGCGAAGGTGAAGCCGGACGACACTCCCAGGAACAGCGCCGCGAGCGGGGCGCGCTCGAGGTAGGGGCCGAGGCCGCTAGCCCAGCGGGTAGTCATAGTCGATCGTCAGGGGCGCGTGATCCGAGAACCGCTTCGCCTTGTAGATCGACTCCTTCTTCGCGGTCGCCGCGACGCCCGCGGTGGCGATCTGGTAATCGATGCGCCAGCCGACGTTCTTCTTCCACGCCTCGCCGCGGTTCGACCACCAGGTGTACTGGTCGGGCTTGTCGTTCAGGCGCCGGAACACGTCGACGAAGCCGAGCTCGTCGAAGATGCGCGTCAGCCACGCCCGCTCCTGCGGCAGGAAGCCGGAGTTCTTCTGGTTGGAGCGCCAGTTCCTCAGGTCGATCTCGTGGTGGGCGATGTTCCAGTCGCCACACAGGATGATCTCCTGTTTGCGCGCCTTCAGTTTTTCCAGGTGCAACGCAAAGCGCTTCAGGAAGCGGAACTTGGAGGCCTGGCGGTGCGGTCCGGCGGAGCCCGACGGCAGGTAGAGCGAGATCACCCACAGCTTGCCGAAGCGCGCCTCGACGTAGCGGCCCTCGGCGTCGAACTCGCGCACCGCGAAGCCGCGCCGTACTTCGTCCGGCGTGCGTCGGCTGTAGAGGGCGACGCCGCTGTAGCCTTTTTTCTCGGCGAAGGCGTGGCAGGACTCGAAGGCCTTGAGCCCGTGCAGCTTCGCATCGAGGTCGGCCTCGTGGCACTTCAGCTCCTGCAGGCACACCACGTCGGGGCGCTGCGTCGCCAGCCAGCGGAACAGGCCCTTGCTTGCGGCGCTGCGGACGCCGTTGACGTTGAGCGTTATGACCCGGATGGAAAACTCGAGACGCCACCGTGCGCGGCCGACCACTTGGCCGGCTCGTGCAGGAACTTCTCGACCTCCGCGATCTGCGAGGCCTGCAGGTAGCCGCCCTTCTTAACCACCTTCAGGACGTCCCACCAGGTGGCGAGATGGTGCAGGCGCACGCCGAGATCGGCCATCGTCTTCTTCGACTCGGGGAAAATGTCGTAGTAGAAGTTGACGAACACGTGCTCGACGACCGCGCCCGCGTCGCGCAGCGCCTTGCAGAACTTGATCTTGGAGCGGCCGTCGGTGGTCAGGTCCTCGACCAGCAGCGTGCGCGCGCCCTCGCGGATGTCGCCCTCGATCTGCGCATTGCGGCCGAAGCCCTTGGGCTTCTTGCGCACGTACTGCATCGGCAGGCCGAGGCGATCGGCGATCCATGCCGCATAGGGAATCCCCGCCGTCTCGCCGCCGGCGACGACGTCGAACTGCTCGAAGCCGGCGTCGCGCGCGAGCGTGGTCGTGGCGAAGTCAACCAGCTGGCCGCGGATGCGTGGATAAAAGATGAGCTTCCGGCAGTCGATGTACACGGGGCTTGCCCAGCCGGAAGTGAAGACGAAAGGTTTTGAATCGTAAAAAAGTACCGCCTTGACCTCCAGCAGCATGCGGGCGGTAACTTCGGCGATGACCGACTGGTCGGCGAAGTGCATGGGCGGCGCGGATTCTAGCAGTCGGGAGGGTAGAATCGGACATCCCAGCACGGGGAACAGGGATGGGGGGACGCAATGGGACGCATTCTGGGTTGGACCTCGCTGGTCATGCTCGCGGCGGCGCCGCTATTCGCGCAGGCGCAAGGCGCGTTGACCTACCGCTGCGTGGGCCAGGACGGGAAGAAATTCTACGGCTCCGCGATCCCGATGCAGTGCGCGGGACGGCTGGTCGAGGTGTTGAACTCGAGCGGCATGGTGGTGAAGCGCATCGACCCGGCCGCCGAGGAGAGGGAGCGCGCCGCCAAGGCCGCCAGAGAAGGCAGAGCGCCCGCCGAGCAGACGACGGCCGAGAGGGACGAGGAACGCCGCAACCGCGCCCTGCTCGCCACTTATACGAGCGTCAAGGACATCGAGGATGCCCGCGCACGCGCCCTCGCTGACAACGCGACGCAGGCGGGCCGCTTCGAGAAGCGGATCGGCGACCTGCGCGCCCGGCGCACGCGCTACGAGAAAGAACTCGAGACCTACAAGAAGGACGGCAAGGTCTCCAACACGGTCGAGGACAACATCAAGAACGTCGACCTCGAAATCGCCGCGCAGGAGGAGCTGCTCAAGTCCAAGCGCGGCGAGGTCAACGGCATCAACGCCAAGTACGACGAGGACAAGAAGCGCTACGGCGAGGCGACCGCCAAGGCCGCGACCGCCAAGACGGCGCCCAGGAAGTAGTCGGTCAGCCGCCCAGCTTGCGGCGCAGGATCTCGTTCACCTGCGCCGGATTGGCCTTCCCGTTGCTCGCCTTCATCACCTGCCCGACCAGGGATTGCAGCGCTTTCTCCCTGCCGGCCTTGTAGTCGGCGACCTGCTTCGCTCCGGCCGCGATCGCTTCGTCCACCAGCTTTTCAATCGCCCCGGCGTCGCTGATCTGCTTCAGTCCGAGCTTGTCGATGATCTGGTCCGGGTCGCCCTGGCCAGACCACATGGCCGGCAACACCTTTCCCACAGCGCTGCTGTTGGAAATCGTCCCGTCGAAAACTCGCCTGAACAACGCTCTCAGCAGGTCGGGACTCACTCTGCTTCGGGAGATATCGAGATTCTCCTCATTCAGCTTTGCCGCGAGCGGTCCGACGATCCAATTTGCCAGCGTGGGAATCGCGTCACGCGGCGCATCCTTGAAAGCACTCAGGGCGAAAGTGGTAACGCCGAGACTTGAAGTCAGCTGAGCAGCCTGTTCTGCAGAAACGTTGCCGTAGGCCAGGAACTCGGCCCGCCTGTCCTCGCGAGACCTCGGCATCGAATCTCTGGCGCGCGAAATCATTTCTTCGGTGATGACGATCGGCAGCAGGTCAGGATCGGGGAAGTAACGATAGTCGTGCGCATCTT
This sequence comes from Burkholderiales bacterium, assembly GCA_035607175.1. Classification (GTDB taxonomy): domain Bacteria; phylum Pseudomonadota; class Gammaproteobacteria; order Burkholderiales; family SG8-39; genus SCGC-AG-212-J23. The sequence continues at coordinate 4,074 of DATNCP010000115.1, read as the reverse complement.
CCTTGGTGCGCATCGACCGCGTTTCGTTCTTCTGCGGATCGTAGAGGCGCGTCTCCTGCACGATCTTGCCACCGTCCTCGAGGATCTCGATCTGGCGCTTCGCCTCGAATTCGATCGCCTGCTCCATGAAGCGGAAGGAGTTCAGATTCTTCAGCTCGCAGCGGGTGCCGAGCTTCTGCTCGCCGGCCTTTCGCACCGAAACGTTGGCGTCGCAGCGGAAGGAGCCTTCCTGCATGTTGCCGTCGCAGACGCCGATCCAGACCACGAGCGTGTGCAGCTCGCGTGCGTAGGCGACGGCCTCTGCGGCGCCGCGCAGATCGGGCTCGGAAACGATTTCCAGCAGCGGCGTGCCGGCCCGGTTGAGATCGATGCCGGTGCCGTCGCGTCCCTCGTGCAGGGACTTGCCCGCGTCCTCCTCGAGATGGGCGCGCGTGAGACGAACCACCTTCTCGCCCACTTTCACCTGACCGCCCTGCACGATCGGCAGCTCGTACTGGCTGATCTGGTAGCCCTTCGGCAAGTCGGGATAGAAGTAGTTCTTGCGGGCGAAGATCGAGCGCGGATTGATCTTGCCGTTGACGGCGAGACCGAACTTGATGGCGCACTCGACGGCAGCGCGATTCACCACCGGCAGCACGCCCGGCAAGGCAATGTCGACCGCCGAAGCCTGGCTGTTTGGCGCGGCGCCGAAAGCGGTCGAGGCGCCGGAGAACATCTTGCTGCGCGTCGCGAGCTGCGTGTGCGTCTCGATGCCGACGACGATTTCCCAACCGGCGCTCATCGCGTTTCCGGCCGCAGGAAGCGGCAAGCGCCGCGTTTGTCGATGAGAAGCGGCTCGAGGTACGCCTGCGAACCGCAGAGCTCGGTGCAGTTTTCCGCAGCGACGCGCACGTACTCACCGACATCGCGCAGCGTGACCACGCAGCGGCCGGAGACCAATTGCAGGCCGCCCTTGAATGGGCGCTGCTCTCCGGCCGCGATGGTGCACCGCTGCCCCGAGGGTGTGAGCGTCGAGCGCCATTCGAGTGACTTGATCCTGCCCGCCTCCGCCACGTAGCCGAGGCTCGACGCGTACGCGCCATCGCGGGCTTCGCAACGCACGTTCGCGTTGTAGCCGGACATGGCGGGGAATTCCTCGCTGAACTCGAAGCGCTCGCGCTCCTGGCCGCCGGGGCCGTAGCGGATGCCTTTGAACGTGCCGCCACGCAGCGTCCCGCGCAGCTCTCCGGTCGGCTCGCGGCCGAAGAGGATCGGCGTCGTGCCCTCGCGCAGGCTGGTGACGCCGATCTCCGGGCTCGACTCGCCGTCGACGAAGCGCCGCTGCAGCGCCGGCATGACGATGTATTCGCCGGTGAGTCGCGCCGCGCCGCCCGCGCCGCGCGTGGAGTGCAGGACAAGCAGCGCGGTGCGATTGCCGAGCTGTCCGACCATTTCCACGGTTTGGGTTTTCTCCTGGGAAAAGCCCAATTGGGGAATGACGGTGAGAATCAAAACCCAAATTCTCACAGCGGCGTCTCCTTCGGCACGCGCCGGTGCCAGTCGGTCGCCTGCTGGTAGCGATGCGCTGCGCCGAGCAGCCGCGCTTCGGCGAAATGCGGCCCGGTGAGCTGCAGCCCGACCGGCAATCCCTTGGCATCGAAGCCGCACGGGACGGAGAGCGCGGGCAGCCCGGCGAGCGGCGCCGGGATGGTGAAGATGTCGCCGAGGTACATCTGCACCGCGTCACCAGTTTTCGCGCCGAGCTCGTAGGCGGTGGTCGGCGCGGTCGGGCCAACGATCAGGTCGCACTTCTTGAACGCAGCCGCGAAATCCTGCGCGATCAGGCGGCGGATCTTCTGCGCGTGCAAGTAGTAGGCGTCGTAGTAGCCGTGCGAGAGCACGTAGGTGCCGACCAGGATGCGCCGCTTCACCTCGGCGCCGAACCCCTCGGCGCGGGTGCGGCAATACATGTCGATGAGGTCGTTGTACTGCTTCGCGCGGTGCCCATAGCGCACGCCGTCGAAGCGCGACAGGTTGGAGGAAGCCTCGGCGGGCGCGATGACGTAGTACGCCGCGATGCCGGCGCGGGTATGCGGCAGCTCGAGCTCGACGAGCTTCGCCCCCTGGGTCTTGAACCACGCGACCGCGGCTTCGACTGCGACCAGGACCTCCCGATCGAGGCCGTCGGCGAAGTATTCCTTCGGCATGCCGATGCGCAATCCCTTGAGATCGATCTGCAGGGATTGCGAGTAGTTTTCCTTCGGCCGCTCGACGCTGGTGGAATCGCGCTCGTCGAAGCCCGCCATCACGTCGAGCAGCGCGGCGAGGTCGGCTGCGTCCTTCGCAATCGGCCCCGCCTGGTCGAGCGACGAGGCGAACGCGACCAGGCCGTAGCGCGAGACGAGGCCGTAGGTCGGCCGCAGGCCGCAGACTCCCGAAAACGCCGCCGGCTGGCGGGTCGAGCCGCCGGTGTCGGTGCCGAGCGCGACCGGCGCCATGCGCGCCGCCACCGCCGCGGCCGAGCCGCCCGAGGAGCCGCCGGGAACGCGCTTGCGGTCCCAGGGATTTCGCACCGGGCCGAAGTGCGAGCTCTCGTTCGACGAGCCCATGGCGAATTCGTCCATGTTGCACTTGCCGAGCAGCACCGCGCCGGCGCGGTCGAATTCCTCGACGACGTGCGCGTCGTAGGGGCTGATGAAGTTCTCGAGCATCCGCGAGCCGCAGGTGGTGCCCAATCCCTTCGTGCAATAGATATCCTTGAACGCCACCGGCACGCCCGTGAGAGTCCCGGCGTCGCCGCGGGCGCGGCGCTCGTCGGCGCGGCGAGCCTGCTGGAGCGCGACATCCCGGGTTTTCTCGGGGCGGATGAAGGCGTTCAGGTCCCCGTTCAGGCGCGCGATGCGATCGAGGAACTGGCGCGTCAGCTCGACCGAGGAGACCTTCTTCGCGGTGAGCGCGGCCGACAGCTCGGCAAGCGAGGCGTCCAGCAAGCTACTCAATGACCTTGGGCACGAGGTAGAGGCCGCCCTCCACCGCCGGGGCGACGGATTGATAAAGCTCGTGCCGGTCGCTTTCCGTGACTTTGTCCACGCGCAGGCGCTGGCCGACGTCCAGCGCGTGCGCCATGGGCTCGACGCCCGAGACATCGACCGCGCGCATCTCCTCGATGAGCGCGAGCACGCGGTTCAGGCGCTCGAGCACCTCTGCGGATTCTTCTGCCGTGATCGCAATGCGGGCCAGCGCGGCAATCCGGCGCACGTCGTCGTTGGCTAGCGACATTTCCTCGGACTGCGGCTTTCGGACTAGGGATGCCCGGGAAGGGCTTCGTTATCTCCCGTAGCGTCCTTAGCGTATCATATGCGCCATTTCGCAGCCTGGGACACCGGTCCTAAGGCTCAGTTAAGAAACGGAAAAAGGCCCTCGACCTTGCCCATGTTCGGATTCCTGCGCAGCTACTTCTCCAATGACCTGGCGATCGACCTCGGCACCGCCAATACGCTGATCTACGTCCGCGGCAAGGGCATCGTCCTGGATGAGCCGTCCGTCGTCGCCATCCGCCAGGAGGCGGGGCCGAACGGCAAGAAGACGATCCAGGCGGTGGGCAAGGAAGCGAAGATGATGCTCGGCAAGACCCCGGGCAACATCATCGCCATCCGGCCGATGAAGGACGGCGTGATCGCCGACTTCACCGTCACCGAGCAGATGCTGAAGCAGTTCATCAAGAAGGTGCACGACAACAAGCTTTTCTCGCCCTCGCCGCGCATCATCATCTGCGTGCCATGCGGCTCGACGCAGGTCGAACGGCGAGCGATTCGCGAAAGCGCTATCGGCGCCGGTGCCGGTCAGGTGTACCTGATCGAAGAACCGATGGCGGCGGCGATCGGCGCGGACCTGCCGGTGGCCGACGCGACAGGCTCGATGGTCGTGGACATCGGCGGCGGCACCACCGAGGTCGGCGTGATCTCGCTCGGCGGCATGGTGTACTCGGGCTCGGTGCGCGTCGGCGGCGACAAGTTCGACGAGGCGATCATCAACTACATCCGCCGCAACTACGGCATGCTGATCGGCGAGACCACCGCCGAGATGATCAAGAAG
>DATNCP010000111.1:0-6752 GCA_035607175.1 Burkholderiales bacterium | reverse complement strand
TCGCCGACTGGCTGGTCCTGCTCTCCTGCCTGATCAGCGCCGCCAACGCCTTCTCGCGCTACGCGTTCAGCATCAGCTCCAACGCCTGGCTGGAGATCCAGTGGTACATGTTCGGCGCGCTGGTGCTGCTCGGCGCTTCCTACACGCTGAAGAAGAACGAGCACGTCCGCGTCGACATCGTCTACAGCAACATTTCGACGCGCAAGCAAATCTGGGTGGACATCATCGGCGGCGTGCTGTTCATGCTGCCGGCGACGATCATCCTCGCCTACCTTTCCTGGCCGGTGTTCTACAACTCCTGGGAAATCGGCGAGGTCTCGACCAACGCCGGCGGCCTGGTGCGCTGGCCGATCAAGATCTTCCTGCCGATCGGCTTCGCGCTCCTCAGCCTGCAGGGCGTCTCCGAGATCATCAAGCGCGTGGCGATCCTCAAGGGTCACATGAAAGCCGATCTCCACTATGAGAGGCCGTTGCAGTGATTCCGCATGACCTGATGGCGCCGCTGATGTTCGGCGGCCTGGTCGTGTTCATGCTGTTCGGCTATCCGGTCGCCTTCTCGCTCGCGGCCGTGGGCCTGTTCTTCGGCTTCATCGCCATCGAGCAGGGCCAGTTTCAGTTCAGCTTCATGCAGGCGCTGCCTGAGCGCGTGTTCGGCATCCTCTCCAACGACACGCTGCTCGCCATTCCGTTCTTCACGCTGATGGGCGCGATCCTCGAGCGCTGCGGGCTCGCGGAGGACCTGCTCGACGGGCTCGGGCAGCTGTTCGGCCCGGTGCGCGGCGGCCTCGGCTACGCGGTGATCGTGGTCGGCGCGATCCTCGGCGCGATCACCGGCACGGTCGCCGCGTCGGTGATCGCCATGGGCCTGATCTCGCTGCCGGTGATGATGCGCTACGGCTACGACATGCGCTTTGCCACGGGCGTGATCGCCGCGTCGGGGACGATCACGCAGCTCATCCCGCCGTCGCTGGTCCTGATCGTGCTCGCCGACCAGCTCGGCCGCTCGGTCGGCGACATGTACGCCGGCGCCTGGGGCCCGAGCCTCGCGCAGGTGCTGATCTTCTCGGCGTACGTGCTCGGCGTGAGCATCTTCAAGCCGCAATGGGTGCCGGGCATCCCGAAGGAGTCGCGCACCATCACCGGCTGGCCGCTGATCAAGAAGTGCCTGTGGGGCATCGTGCCGTCGGTGGTGCTGATCTTCCTCGTGCTCGGCACCATCTTCCTCGGCCTCGCCACCCCGACCGAGGGCGGCGCGATGGGCATGGTGGGCGCGATCGTGCTCGCCGTGCTGCACCGCCCCGAGTTCTCGCGACGGGGAAAGATCGCCTCCTGGATCGGCCTGATCACCATCAGCGTGATCACCGCCCTGGCGCTGGTCGGCGGCGCGTTCTTCGAGACCCTGCGCGCGCCGCTGTTCATCGTCTTCTACGCCGCGCTCGCTCTCGTGCTCTGGGAAGCGGTGGTGATCGGCGACCTGCGCAAACTGATCCTGCAGGCCTCGCAGTCGACGATGCGCATCACCGCGATGGTGATCTACATCCTGATCGGCTCGACCATCTTTACGCTGGTGTTCCGCGGCGTCGACGGCGACCTGTGGATCGAGCAGCTGCTCGCGCACCTGCCCGGCGGCGCGGTGGGCTTCCTGATTTTCGTCAACCTGTTCGTCTTCTTCCTCGCCTTCTTCCTCGATTTCTTCGAGATCGCGTTCATCATCGTGCCGCTGCTCGCGCCGGTGGCGGCGAAGCTCGGCATCGACCTGATCTGGTTCGGCGTGCTGCTGTGCGTGAACATGCAGACCTCGTTCATGCACCCGCCGTTCGGCTTTGCCCTCTTCTACCTGCGTGGCATCGCGCCGAAGGAAGTGAAGAGCTCGCAGATCTACTGGGGCGCGATCCCCTGGGTGGTGCTGCAGCTGATCATGGTCGGCATCGTCATCGCCTTCCCGCAGCTGGTCACCGCCTTCCTCGACAAGCCCTCGACCGTGGATCCGAACAGCATCCAGATCGAGATCCAGGACGACCGGAGCAAGGACGAGTCGCCGCCGGACTTCAGCACTCCCCAGAAATAAAAAACCCCGCCGAGGCGGGGTTTTTTGTGGAGCCGAAGACCGCTCAGGCCTTCTTGCCCTTCGCAGCCGGAGCCGGCTGGCCGACCTTGGAGTTGAAGCTGTAATTGTCGTAGGACTGCTCGGCGACGCGGAACCACAGGAACTGCTCGTCGCGGAACTTCTTCCACTCGGGGTAGATGCGCTTGAAGTGCGCGCTCTTGGCGCTCATCTCGCCGTACACCTCGTAGGCCGCCTTCTCCGCCGCTTCGAGCACCGAGCGCGGGAACGGGCGCAGCTGGGTGCCGCTCGCCACCAGCCGGCGCAGCGCCGGCGGGTTCTGCGCGTCGTACTTGGCCTGCATCCACTGGTTGGCTTCGCCGCACGCGGTCTCGAGCGCCGCCAGATAGTGCTTGGGCAGCTCGGCCTGCTTCTTCTCGTTCACCAGCACGTGCAGCATCGGGCCGCCTTCCCAGAACCCCGGGTAGTAATAGAACTTGGCGACCTTGTTGAAGCCGAGCTTCTCGTCGTCGTAGGGACCGACCCATTCGGCGGCGTCGATGGTGCCCTTCTCCAGCGCCGGATAGATATCGGGAGCGCCGAGCTGCTGCGGCACCACGCCGAGCTTGGCCATGATCAGGCCGGCCATGCCGCCGATGCGCATTTTCGCGCCCTTGATGTCGGCGACCGACTTGATCTCCTTGCGCCACCAGCCGCCCATCTGGCAGTTGGTGTTGCCGGCGAGATGCGAGACGATGCCGTAGTCCTTCCACAGCGGCGCCATGGCTTCCTTGCCGCCGCCGAAGTGCCACCACGCCTGCTGCTGGCGCGTGTTGCCGCCGAAGCAGAGCGAGGTGCCGAAGGCGAAGGCGGGATCCTTGCCGAAGTAGTAGTACGGCGCGGTATGGCCGCACTCGACCGTGCCGGCCTGCACCGCGTCGAGCACCTGCAGCGCCGGGACGATCTCTCCGGCGGCGAAGGCGCGGATCTGGAACTTGTTGTCGGTGATCTCGGCCACTCGCTTGGTGACCAGCTCGGCGCCGCCGAACAGCGTGTCCAGGCTCTTCGGCCAGCTCGTGGCCATGCGCCACTGGATGGTCGGCGACGATTGCGCGATCGCCGGTGCGGCGACGCTGCCGACCGCAAGGCCGGCCGCAGCCTGCTTCAGGAATGATCTGCGTTTCATCAAAAAAACCCCCTCGAAAATGGAGCGGCGATTGTAGCTCTAATTCAGCCGTGCGCAGAGGGCCGACAGCTCCATCAGGCGCACGCGCACCTCGTCGCCGTCGGGCGCGTCGGGCTCGCGCTCGACGTAGTCGCTCAGGTCCTTGAGCGCCGCGCGGTAGCACTCGAGCTTGTGATAGACGATGCCGCGGTCGCGCAGCTCGCCGCTCGCGTCGGGCGCCACCACCAGCATGCGGTTCAGCACGTCGAGCATCCGCTCCGGCTTCTCGGTCTCGCGGTAGATGCCCTTGAGGTTGCGCAGCAGGCGCGCCAGGATCTGCCGGTTGGTCGCCGGCTCGAGGAACTGGTCGAGCGGCAGGTCGGCCACCGGCACGTTGTCGGTCGCCCCGTCGGGAATGACGCGCTGCAGCCGCTCTCGCAGCTCGTCCTCGGCGAGCGGCGCGCCGCCGGAGAAAGGATCGAGCATCAGCGTGCCGCCGCGCAGCTTGAGGCGGACGAGGAAGTGCCCGGGGAAGGACACGCCGGCGAGCGGCAGGCCGATGCGCCGGCCGATCTCCATGTAGACGATCGCGAGCGTGATCGGGATGCCGGTCTTGCGGTCGATCACTTCGTTGAGGTAGCTGTTGCGCGGGTCGTAGTAGTCGCGCGCATTGCCGACGAAGCCGAGATCGCCGAACAGGAACTGGTTCAGCGCCATCACCTTCTCCTCGGCGCCGCCGCGGTTCTGCACGCGCGCGCGCAAGCGGATCGCCAGGCCCTCGATCTCTGCCAGGTAGCGCTCCACGTCGAGTCCGGGGTACGCGTCCTGCGCGATGAGCAGGCAGGCGCGCGCGAGGTCGATGCGCGCGTCTTCCTGCTTGACGGCGAGCTCGAATGCCTCGAGCGGCGCGCCCATCAGCCAGCCCCCCGGCGCGAGAAGTCGCGCAAGCGGAAGCCGAACGCCGCGAGACTGGCGGCGTACGCGACTGCGCCGAGCAGGCTGACGCCGAGCACCGCCGGCAGCTTGTGCTGCCAGGGAGCGTTCAGCCACCAGCGCGCTTCGCCCATCGTGGTGTAGACCACCGTCGCCATCAGGCCGACCGATGCCGCGACCTTGAGGAGGAAGATCGGCCACCCGGGTTGCGGCACATAGATTTTCTGCTTGCGCAGCAGGTAGAACAAGAGCAGCGCGTTCAGGCAGGCGCCGATGCCGATGGCGAGCGCGAGCCCGGCGTGCTTGAACGGGCCGATGAAAGCCAGGTTCATGAACTGCGTCGCGACCAGCGTGACGATGCCGATCTTTACCGGCGTGGCGATGTTCTGGCGGGCATAGAAGCCCGGGGCGAGGATTTTGACCAGCATCATGCCGAGCAAGCCGATGCTGTACGCGGCCAGCGCTTCGCGGGTGAGGAAGACGTCGGCGGTGCTGAAGCGGCCGTAGTGGAAGAGCGCGGCGACCAGCGGCACCGCCATGACCGCCAGCGCCACCGCGGCCGGCACGGCAAGGAGCACTGTCAGGCGCAGTCCCCAGTCGAGCAGTCGCGCGTATTCGCCGTGGTCAGCGTCGGCATGGTACTTGGACAGGCTCGGCAGCAGGATGGTGCCCAGCGCGACGCCGAGCACGCCGGCCGGAAATTCCATCAGGCGGTCGGCGTAGTAGAGCCAGGAGACGCTGCCCGACACCAGGAATGAGGCGAAGATGGTGTTGATCAGCAGCGAGATCTGGCTCACCGAAACGCCGAAGGCCGCCGGCAGCATCAGCGTCAGCACGCGGCGCACCCCCGGGTGCCGGAAGTCGAGCCGCCAGCGCGGCATCAGCCCGAGCTTGACGAGGAACGGGATCTGGAAGGCGAGCTGCAGGAAGCCGCCGGCGAACACCGCCCAGGCGAGGACCACGATCGGCGGATCGAAGGCGTCGGCGAAGGCGAGCGCGCCGACGATGAAAGCGACGTTGAGCAGCGCCGGCGTGATCGCCGGCACCGAAAAGCGGTTCCAGGTGTTCAGCAATCCCGCCGAGAGCGCCACCAGCGAGATGAAGGCGATGTACGGGAAGGTGATGCGCAGCATCCTGACCGTCAGGTCGAACTTCGCCGGGTCGGCGCTGAAGCCCGGCGCCGACAGCCAGACGATCGGCCAGGCGGCCGCCATGCCGATCAGCGCCGCGGCCACCAGGGCGAGGAACAGCAGCGTCGACACGCCGTCGATCAGCCGCTTCGTCTCCTCCGGCGAGCTCTTGTTCTTCTGCTCCGCCAGGACCGGCACGAAGGCCTGCGAGAACGCGCCTTCGGCGAACAGGCGCCGCAGCAGGTTGGGGATGCGGAAGGCGACGAAGAACGCGTCGGTCATGAACCCGGCGCCGAAGGCGCGCGCGATGACGAAGTCGCGGGCGTAGCCGAGGATGCGGCTCACCATCGTCAGGCTGCTCACCGTCGCGAGGGCGCGCAGGAGGTTCATGCTAAAATTCGCGCCCTTTTCGAATAGCGACATTCATGGCGAATCTCAAGTCAGTCCGCAAGCGCGCCAAGCAGGCCATCGTGCGCCGCGGCCACAACCTCAGCCTGCGCACCGAAGTGCGCACCGCGATCAAGAACGTGAAGAAGGCCGTCGCCGCCGGCAACAAGGACGCCGCGGCGAAGGCGCTGCTCGCGTCGCAACGTGCCATCGACCGCGTCGTCGCCAAGGGCGTCCTGCACCGCAACGCCGGCAACCGCCACAAGAGCCGTCTCGCTCACGCTGTCAAAGGCCTGAAGTAGCACTCACGCGGTATCCCCGATCCGCTGCACCTGAGCGAGCTTCGAGCGCTCCGCGATGCGCCCGTCTCGCACTTGCAGCTCGTTGTCCTTGGCGAAGGCAAGCAGGAAGCGATACGCCATCGGCTCGACCTGCTCGAGCCTCAGGTCGACCACCACGCAGCGCACGCCGTTGGCGGTGATCGGGTGCACGAACGGCGAGTACTGCATGCGGTGGTCGCCGCCAAACGCCGACATCACGCCGCACAGGCGCTCCGCCCAGTCGCTCGGCCGGAATGGCTTGCCGTCGAGCGTGACCCCGGCGATGACGAACTCGACCACCTCGACCTCGGCCATGGGCGGCTATATTAAGGACAAGAGCGCCTAATGCCCAAGCCCGCGTGCCGCATCCTGGTCATCAACGACGAGCACCTCGTGCTGCGCGAGTTCGTGAAGGGCCTCAACGCCGCGGCGCGCGCGCTCGACAATCCGCTCGGCATCAGCTTCATGGGCGTGACCACGGCCAAGGAAGCGCTCGCGGTCATCGAGTCCGAGGGCAACCTGCAGGCGGTGCTGGTCGACGACCGGCTCTATTCGCTGACGAAGAACGGCGATGCGTCGAAGAAGCACCTGCAGACCACGGCGCTCGAGCTGGTGCAGCGGATCACGCGGCTGCGCCCCGAGCTCGACGTCTACATCCTGATCGCGCAGGAGAAGGAAGACGACGTGGTCGACGCGCTGTTCGCCGAGGCGGTCGACGGCTACTTCTATCGCGAGGAGCGCGACTACCGCGGCATCTACCGCATCCTCAACGC
>DATNCP010000110.1:0-7224 GCA_035607175.1 Burkholderiales bacterium | reverse complement strand
TTCGAGGGCGTGACGCCGAAGAGCGTCGACTGGCGCACGCTCGGCGCGCGCCAGGGCGAGGAAGTCACCGCGAAATGACGCAGCCCCGGCTGCCCGAAGGCCGCTGGATCGACGTCGAGGGCATTCGCACCCGCTATCACGAGGCGGGGAAGGGCGAGCCGATCGTCTTCATCTACGGCGGCAACTTCGGCACCGGAGATTCGGCTTCCAGCGCCTACACCTGGAGCAACCAGATCGCGCCGCTGAGCGAGCGCTGCCGCGCCATCGTCTTCGACAAGGTGGGGCAGGGCGAGACCGACAACCCGAAGAACGACGACTACACGATGGCCGCCGTGGTGCGGCATGCCGCGGCGTTCATCCGCGCGATGAAGCTGCCGCCGGTGCATCTCGTCGGCCATTCGCGCGGCGGCTATGCCGCGACCCGCGTGGCGCTCGATAACCACGACCTGGTGAAATCGCTGACCGTGGTGAACAGCGGCACGCTCAGCCCGGGCGTCGGCACGAACGAAGTGGTGCTGGCGAAACCGCCGTTCGCGGCGGGCACGCGCGAGTGCGTGCGCTGGGTGTACGAAAACTACAGCTTCAATCCGAAGGTGGTCACCGAGGAGTGGGTCGACGCGGTGATGCATACCCTCTCGCTGCCGAAGTACCAGGAAAGCGTGCGCAAGATGGGCGCCGAGAAGCTCGGCAGCAAGCTCTTCCTGCCGGATCTCGCGCGCGAGAAGCGCGAGACGCTGCAGTGGATCAACGAAGGGCGCCTGCAGCGCCCGGTGCAGGTCGTCTGGGGCTTCGACGACCGCACTGCGGTGATCGATCGCGGCATCGAGCTCTACGACATGTTCGCGAAGCACGAGCGCCGCGCGCTCTTCCACGTCGTCAACCAGTCCGGGCATTTCCCGTTCCGCGAGCATCCCGAGCGCTTTAACGCGCTGCTGCGGCGCTGGGTGGAGTCGCTCGCATGATGGTGTTCATCCATGGCGGCGTACCCGGGGTGACGCCCTACGCCAGCGGTCCGCACATCTGGGGCAAGCAGGACGGCGAGCTGGTCACGGTGACCGGTCTTACTGTCGAGGCGATGACCGGAAGCGTCCGCAAGGCGATCGAGGGGAAGGGGAAGTGCCACCTCATCGGGCATGACCTCGGCGGGCTGCTCGCGCTCAACCTCGCCATCGAAGCGCCGCAGCTCGTCTCGGGCGTCACGGCGGTGGCGAGCGTCGCCGCATCGCCGACGGGCGATGGGGTGGGCGACCTCACCTTCGCCCATCCGCCGAAACCCCTTTGGTCGCGGGAGTCGCAGCGGTGGGCGCTGGAGCGCATCTCCTACTCGCATCACCACATCGACGACGAGCTGCTGGACGCCTGCGTCGCCGCTGCGCCGAAGCCGATGGCGCCGGAGACCTACGCGAACGAGTTCGTGCCGAGCCTCATGAAAGCCAAGTCGCGCTTCTACGAGGTGTGCCGCATGGAAGGCATCAAGGTGCCGTGCCAGGTGATCTGGGGCAGCCACGACCCCCTCGCCACGTTCGACCATGGACAATGGCTTTTCCGGGGCATCGCGCAGAAGCAGCGCGTCAGCCAGTTCCACGTCATCAACCGCACCGGCGCGCTCCCGTTCCGCGAGGAGCCGGCGGCCTTCCACCAGCTCGTGGCAGCCTTCAACGATGGCCTCTAAGAAACGCAAGCTGCATTACCCGCGCAAGTGGTCCTGGCCGAATGGCGCCAAGATCTGCGTCAGCCTCAACATGGCGCTCGAGTCGTTCGTGCGCGCGAGCCAGCTGACGCTCGAGAAGACCTCCAACAAGGTCGACCACTTCTCGCTCACCTACGCCGACTACGCCTACAAGTCGGGCGTCTGGCGCCTGCTGGACCTGATGGACGAGATGAAGATCAAGGGCAGCGTCTCGACCAACGGCCTGACCGGCGAGCGGCATCCCAAGATCGTGCGCGCGCTCGCCGACTACGGCTGCGAGATCGTCGGCCATGCCTGGGCGCAGGACGTGACGGCGAAGGACGACGACCCGCAAACCGAGCTCGAGGAGATGCGCAAGGTGACGCGCGTGCTGACCGAGGCGGCGGGCACGCGGCCGGTCGGCTGGGTGAGCCAGGGCAGCGCCAGCTCGGCGAACACGCTCGACTTCCTCAAGCAGGAAGGCTACCTGTGGAGCGGGGACGACATGAGCGACGACATCCCCTTCCTCAAGGAGACGAAGCACGGTCCCATGGTGATCCTGCCGCGCGTCAACCTGCCGCACAACGACCTGTGGATGTGGGCGACGACGCGCACGCCGCCGGACTTCATGTGGCTGAACTGGAAGGCGACCTTCGACCAGCTCTACAGCGAAGGCGAGGCGGGCCATCCGAAATGGTGCGAGCTGACGCTGCACGCCCACATGGGCGCGCGGCCGACGCTGATCCCGGTCGCTCGGCAGATGCTGCAGTACGCGAAGAAGCACAAGGGAGTCTGGTTTGCACGCCGGCGTGATATCGCCGAATGGACGATGAAGCACGAATCCAAACAGGGGGCTTGATGCTCAGGATCTTGATCGCAGGGCTGGTTCTTTCGGCGACGGCGCAGGCGCAGCCCGTCAAATTGAAAATGGCGACCTTCTCGCCGGACACCGAGCGTCTCTACAACACGGTGAAGAAGCCGTGGGTCGCGGCGGTGAACAAGGCCGCGGGCGGCGCGATCGAGATCGAGCTCTTCCCCAACGGCGCCCTCGGGCGCGCGCCGCAGCAGCAGGCGCAGATGGTGATCGACGGCGTGACCGATATCGGCTTCATCGTGCCGCCGTTCACGCCCGGCCGCTTCCCCGATTCCGAGGTGCTCGAGCTGCCGGGCATGTTCCACGACCTCGCCGAGGGCACGCGCGTGTACACGCGCCTGGTGCAGAACGGCACCCTCAAGGACTACGGCGACTACATTCCCATCGCCATGTGGTCGACGCCGCCCTTCAGCCTGCACTCCAACTTCCCGATCAACTCGATCAACGACCTGAAGGGCAAGCGGGTGCGCGGCTCCGGCGTGATCCAGATCGAGTCGCTCAAGGCGCTCGGGGCGGTCACCGTCGGCATGCCGCCGACGGAGGTGCCGGAGGCGCTGAGCCGCCGCACCATCGACGCGTCGACCTCGCAGCCGGCGGTGCTGTACGACTTCGGCCTCGATCGCGTCACCAGCCACCACTACTTCGCCGGCCTGGGCATCGTGCCGCTCGCGATCGTGATGAACCGCAAGAAGTTCGAGAGCCTGCCGAAGGCCGGCCAGGACGCGATCCTCAAGTACGACATGGACTACATCAACAAGCTCTACATCGCGTCGATGCTGGAGTACGACGCGTCGCTGGTGAAGAAGCTGCAGAGCGATCCGAAGCGCAAGGTGGTATTCCCGAGCGCCGCCGACCAGAAGGCGGCGCGCGCCGCGTGGGAGCCGGTGATCAAGGCCTGGGCCGGCAAGACTCCGCGCAACGGCGAGGTGTACAAGGCGCTCGTCACCGAGCTCGAGAAGGAGCGCGGCAAGAAATAAGATGCTGGCGGCGCTCGAGCGTCTGACGCTGACGGCGACGCGGGCGCTCTCCGTGGTGGGACTCATCGCCCTGATGGGGCTCGCCGCGATGACGCTCACCGACGGCCTGATGCGCTGGCTGGCGAACCGGCCGATCGAGGGAGTGCGCGACCTCGGCGGTCTCGCCATCGCGGTCGCCATCGCCTGCTGCCTGCCGGTGGTGCTGATGGAGCGCGGCAACATCGCCATCCGCCTCGGCGGCCTCGCCAGCCCGCTGCTCGGCCGCATCCTCGACGCGCTTGCCGCGCTGCTCGTCTGCGCGGTCCTCGCGGCCGCGGCGTGGCAGTTCTCGGTCTACGCGGGGAAGCTCGCCCGGGCGCACGAGACGACCTTCGTGCTGCAGATCCCGGTCGCGCCGTTCTGGATCGGGGTCGACGCCATCCTCTGGTTCGCGGTCCTGGTGCAGGCGGTCGTGGCGCTGCGCGACATCGTGAAGGTGTGGCGGCCGTGACGCCGCTGCTGATCGGCGCGCTCGGCCTCGGGGCGCTGTTCGGCCTCATCCTGCTGCAGGTGCCGATCGGCTTCGCCATGATGATCGTCGGCGTCGCCGGGGTGGCGCTGCAGTCGAGCTGGGGTCCGGCGCTGACGCTGCTCGCCACCGAGGGCGCCGGGGTCCTGTCCAACGTCGACCTGGCGACGGTGCCGCTGTTCCTGCTGATGGGCACCTTCGCCACCATCGCCGGCTTCTCCGGCGACATCTACAACGCGGTCGCCGCCCTGTTCGGCCACCGCCGCGGCGGCCTCGCCTACGCCACCATCGGCGGCTGCGCCGCCTTCGGCGTGGTGTGCGGCTCGTCGACGGCGACCGCGGCGACCTTCGCCCGCGTCGCGCTGCCCGAGATGCTGAAGCGCGGCTATTCGCCGGCGTTCTCGACCGGCACCATCGCGGCGGGCGGGACGCTGAAGTCGCTCATTCCGCCGTCCATCGTGATGATCCTGTACTGCATCGTCGCCAAGGCCTTCATCTTCGACCTCTTCATCGCGGCGATCGTGCCGGCGCTGCTCGCGATCACGCTCAACCTGATCGCCATCGCGCTCATCGTGCGGTTCAGGCCGGCGGTCGCGCCGGTGCTTGAAAAAGCGAGCTGGGAAGAGAGGAAAAAAGCGCTGCTGAAGGCCGCGCCCGTGCTGATCCTCATCGCCGGGGTGTTCGGCGGGCTCTACAGCGGCGTCTTCACGGTCAACGAGGCGGCGTCGGTGGCCGCCGTACTGTCGTTCCTGTTCGCTCTCGCGCGCGGACGGCTGACCTGGCCGAAGCTGGTGCAGGGGCTGCGCGAGTCGGCGAGCGCCACCGCCATGCTCTACGTGATCCTGATCGGCGCATTCGTCTTCAGCTACTTCATCACGCTCGCCCGCATCCCGGAGGCGCTGGTCCGCGCCATCGAGAGCCTGCCGCTGCCCCCGCTCGCCATCATTTTCGTGCTGCTCGCCGGCTACCTCGTGCTCGGCGCCGTGTTCGACGAGATCTCGGCGATGCTCATCACGCTGCCGTTCGTCCTGCCGGTGATCGTCAAGCTCGGCTACGACCCCGTCTGGTGGGGCGTCATCAACGTGGTCGTCATCGAGCTCGGCATGATCATCCCGCCGATCGGCGTCATCGTCTTCCTGCTGCACGGGCTCGCGCGCGACATCCCGATGCGCACCATCTACCGCGGCGTCGCGCCGTTCATCGCCGCCGACCTGGTGCTGCTCGCGGTGCTCGCCGCTTTTCCGGCGATCGCCTTGTGGCTGCCGCGCGCGCTGGCGTGATAATGAGGATCCCATGAGCGAAATCCCGTTTGCCGATCCCACGCCCTACGTGGGCCTGCCGCCCAAGCCGAAGTTCGGCGACGCCGAGTGGTTCCAGGCGATCGAGCAGTTCAGCCGCGTCTTCGCCATCCGTCCGGGCGAGCGCGTGCTGATGCTGACCGATCCGCTGCTCGACCGGCGCGTGGTCGATGCCGTGTCCGGCATCGCGCGCGCCCGCGGCGCGACACTTACGCAATACATGGCGCCCAGCACCTCGCTGCCGGGCGTGCCCGACGAGGTGAAGCCGATCATCGAGAAGGCCGACTTCATCGTCTCGACCTGGTTCTGCTCGATCGAGGACCCGTTCAACGTGGCGATGCGCAAGCGCGGCCAGCGCTGGGTGAAGATCACCTACTTTCGCGACCTCGACCTGCTGAAGACGCCGCAGGCGCGTTTTCCCATCGAGCTGGTGGGCGAGATCATCCGCGCCACCGAGAAGCGCTTCCCGAAGGGCAGGGACTTCGACCTGCGCTTCACCGACCGGCGCGGCTCCGAGCTCGTCATCGGCTACACGAAGGCGATGCGCGAAGCGATGTTCGCCGGCAACCGCTGGCGCGGCCGGATGTTCGCCGACGAGCCCGGTTGCTACGTGCACTACCTGCCTACGCACGGCCCGAACTTCTGGGACAGCACCGCCAACGGCAACGACCCGAACGCCAAGGTGCGCATCGAGGGGCTGCTGATTCCGCAGTGGGCGATCGGTTTCGCGCAGCCTTTCCACGAGCGCATCAGCTTCGAGTTCAAGGACAAGAAGGTGGTGAAGGTCGCCGGAGAATCTAAAGAGGCGGAAATCCTCCGGGAGATGTGCCTGCACTCGAAGCTGATCGAGGGCGGCGGCTGCGGCTTCAACCCGAAAGCGCCGCGCTACACCGTCTATCCCGCCGGCTCCAACTCGCCGGGGGCGTTGCACTTCGGCGTGGATCTCGCGAAGCCGAGCGACTACATCCGCCGGGTGATGCCGAACTGGGAGGAGCCGCCGGTGCACCAGGACCTGATCGCGTTCGACATGACCGTGACCGCGGGCGGCGAGAAAATCATCGACGAGGGATTCCTCGTGGCGCTGCGCGACCCTTCGGTCGTGGAGATGGCGAAGCGCTACGGAGATCCCGTGGAATTGCTAGAGGGAGGACCTGCTTGAGGCTTCTTTTCATCGCTTTCTTTTTCACCGCGGCCGTCAATGCGCAGGACTTCCCCAACAAGCCGGTGAAGTTCGTCACCGGCGCAGCCGCCGGCAGCTCCGGCGACATCCTCGCGCGCGTGCTGGGCGAGCAGGTGTCCGGCGCCTGGAAGCAGCCGGTGCTGATCGAGAACCGGCCCGGCGCCGGCGGCCTCATCTCCGGCCAGGCGCTGCTCGCTTCGCCGCCCGACGGGCATTCGGTGTTCATCGCCGCCGGCTCCTACGTGACGATCACGCCGGCGACGACCGCCGTCATGCCGTACGACGTGGACCGCGACTTCACGCCGCTCGCTTTCATTGCCGAGATCCCGCTGATCATCGGCGCGCGCGCCGGCACGCCGTTCCGCACGCTGCCGGAGCTGATTGCCTACGCCAAGGCGAACCCCGGCAAGGTGAACTACGCCGCCAACACGCCCGGAACCTTCCCCAACCTCGCGGGCGAGTACTTCGCCGAGAAAGCGGGAATCAAGCTCACGTTCGTTCCGTACAAGGGCACGGCGGCTGCGCTGCAGGACATCCTCGGCGGGCGGCTGGATGTGGCGATCGAAGGCGCCGCGCCGTACGCCGGAGCGATCAAGGCCGGCCAGCTCATCCCGCTTGCGGTGACTTCGGAGCGGCGCGATCCGACGCTGCCAGCGGTGCCCGCCGTGGCGGAGATCCTGCCCGGGTATTCAGCGGTCGGCTTCTACGTCGCCCTGGC
>DATNCP010000104.1:0-7237 GCA_035607175.1 Burkholderiales bacterium | reverse complement strand
TGCAGCCGCTCCTTCAGCGCGGCGACGTCGAGGACCAAGCTACGGGATCAGGACGACCGATCCCGTCGTCTGCCGCCCTTCGAGGTCGCGGTGCGCCTGCGCCGCGTCCGCGAGCCTGTACTTCTTCGTCGTCTCGATCTTGACCTTGCCCGACTTGACCACGTTGAAGAGATCGGTCGAGCGCTTCACCAGGTCGGCGCGGCTGGCGATATAGGTGGCAAGCGTCGGCCGCGTGACGTAGAGCGATCCCTTGCTGGCGAGGATGCCGAGGTTCTGCGGCGGCACCGGGCCGGAAGCGTTGCCGAACGACGCCATCAGGCCGCGCGGCTGCAGGCAGTCGAGCGAGCCGTCCCAGGTCGTCTTGCCGACCGCGTCGTAGACCACCGGCAGCTTCTTGCCCTTGGTGATTTCCTTCACCTTCTCGACGAAGTTCTCGGTCGAGTAGTTGATGACGTGCTTGTAGCCGTGCGCCTTCGCCAGCTTCGCCTTCTCGTCCGAGCCGACCGTGCCGATGGTGACCGCGCCGAGCTTCTTCAGCCACTGGCCGGCGATCAGGCCGACCCCGCCCGCGGCGGCGTGCCAGAGGACCGTGTCGCCCTTCTTCACCTTGTAGGTGGAGTGGATGAGGTAGTGCACCGTCATCCCCTTCAGCAGCATCGACGCGGCCTGCTCGTCGCTGATGCCCTTCGGGATCTGCACCACGCGCTCGGCGGGAACGAGGCGCATCTCGCAGTACGACCCGGGCAGGCCGGTATAGCAGATGCGATCACCCTTCTTCAGGCCCTTGACGCCCGGGCCAACGGCGTCGACTACGCCCGCGCCTTCGTTGCCCGCGATGCCGGGCAGCTGCATCGGGTAGAGACCCGAGCGCTGGTAGACGTCGACGAAATTGACGCCGATCGCCGTGTGCTTGATGCGCACCTGTCCCTGGCCCGGTTCGCCGACCTGGATGTCGTCGAGCTGGAGTACCTCGGGGCCGCCCTGCTTGTGATAACGGATCGCCTTCGCCATTGCTTTCTCCTAAGGGGTTTTACTTGTCTTTTCGGGGCTGCATAGCCTGCAGCGTCGCCTTCTGCATCTCAAGGCCCTGGATGGAAAGTTTCACCATGTTGAGGTTCATCGCCAGCCAGCCCTCGACCGATTTCAGGTCGCTGATGCGCTTTTCCACCTCGTCCGGGTCGAGGGTCGGCATCGCCATGCCGGGGATCGGCACGCCGAGCGGGCCCCACAGGCGCCGGAACATCTCGAACGGGTCCTGGGGCGGTTTCTCTTCAGCCATATGCCCTCTCTTCCGGG
This sequence comes from Burkholderiales bacterium, assembly GCA_035607175.1. Taxonomy (GTDB): domain Bacteria; phylum Pseudomonadota; class Gammaproteobacteria; order Burkholderiales; family SG8-39; genus SCGC-AG-212-J23. Next base: position 5,941 of record DATNCP010000104.1, on the reverse strand, counting down.
GGTCCGAAGAAATCGCGCACTTCGGCCTCGCGCGCCATGGTGTCCTGGTAGCCGAGGTCGATCAGCGCGCGGCAGAACGACTCCTCGAAGAGCAGGTAGCTCGCCAGGTTCGAGCCCGAGCGGTTGAGCGCGCCGGTCGGCCGCAGGATGAAGCGGACCGTCGCCGGCAGCTCGTGAATGAAGCGCGCCGCGATCCGCTCGAGCGGCTGCGACGGCGTGATGAACAGCACCTTGACCGGGCGCAGCTGCAGCGCCGAGTCGGACATCTTGTCGGGCGGGATCAGCTTCACCGTGCGGTTGATGCGCTCCAGGCGCTCGATGTCGACCATCAGGCTGTCGAGGAAGATGCTGTTCAGCGCGTGGCCGGCGATCTGGGCAAGCGACGGGTAGACGTTCGATCGCGAGCGCGCCGAGTCGAGCGTCTGCCGGCCCGTGCCGACGATCAGCACCCGGTCGGCGCCGAGGTGCAGCGCCGGGCTGACCGGCGCGATCTGGCGCATCGAGCCGTCGCCGAAATACTCGCGGTTCACCTTCACCGCCGGAAAGATGAACGGCAGCGCCGCCGAGGCGAGCAGCAGGTCGAGCTTGAGCGGCACCGCGGCGCCGATGCGCTGGTTGCGCTCCCAGCCCTCCAGCCCGCTGCCACCCTGGAAGAACGACACGCTCTGGCCGGTGGTGTAGCCGGACGCCGTGACGCACACCGCGTACAGCGCGCCCGAGTCGATGTGGTGCTGGATCCTGCCGAAATCGAGGTTCTTGTCGAGCATGTCGCGCAGCGGCGCGTTGTCGAGCAGCGACATCGGGTTCTGGCGCGAGATCAGCGTCATCGCCTTCAGCCAGCGCGCGCCGGTGCGCATGATGTGCCAGGGATCGGTGCGGTAGATCTGGCTGCAATGCATGTTCTCCCAGACCTCGAGCAGGCTGCCGACGGCGCGCGAGAAGTTGTCGGCGAACACCGCCAGCGTGGCGGCGTTGATCGCGCCGGCGGAGGTTCCGCAGACGATCGGAAACGGGTTCTTCACCGGGTTGCCGAGCAGGTCGCGCACCGCCTTGACCACGCCGACCTGGTAGGCGGCGCGCGCGCCGCCGCCGGTGAGCACCAGCCCGGCGCGCGTCTTCATGCGCTTGGTCGGAAAGGCCGAGACGGTGGCGCTCTGCGATTCCACGGCTAGAACAGGCTCTGGCCGGTGGTGCGCGGCGCGTTCGCGTCGGCGACCACCAGGGCGGTCATGTTGACCATGCGCCGCACGGTCGCCGAGGGCGTGACGATGTGCACCGGACGCGCCGCGCCGAGCAGGATCGGGCCGATGGTGACGCCGCCGCCGGCGGCGGTCTTGAGCAGGTTGAAGGAAATGTTCGCCGCGTCGAGGGTCGGCATGATGAGCAGGTTCGCCTCGCCCCGCAGCTTGGTGCGCGGAAACACCTTGAGCCGGATCTCCTCCGAGAGGGCGGCATCGCCGTGCATCTCGCCGTCGATCTCGATCTCGGGCGCCCGCTCGTTGATCAGCCGCAGCGCCTCCTGCATCTTGCGCGCCGACGCGATCCGCACCGAGCCGAAGCTCGACGCCGAGAGCAGCGCCACCTTGGGCACCAGGCCGAAGCGCCGTATCTCCTCGGCGGCGAGCAGCGTCATTTCGGCCAGGTGCTCGGCGTCGGGGTCGGGCGTGACGTAGGTATCGCACAGGAACACCGTCCGGGCCGGCAGGATCAGCGCGTTCATCGCCGCGTAGTGGCGCGCGCCGGCCCGCAGCCCGATCACCTGGTCGATGTACTGCAGGTGCTGGCCGTGGGCGCCGGAGATGCCGCACAGCATGCCGTCGGCCTCGCCCTTGTGCATCATCATCGCGCCGATCAGGGTATGGCGCCGACGCATCTCGATGCGCGCGTACTCGGGCGTGACGCCCTTGCGCTCCGCGAGCGCGTGATAGGTGCTCCAGTAGTCGCGGTAGCGCTGGTCGAACTCCGGGTTGACCAGCTCGAATTCATGGCCCGGGCGCACGCGCAGGCCGAGCCGCTCGAGGCGCTGCTCGATCACCTGCGGCCGGCCGATCAGGATCGGCTTGGCCAGCCCTTCGTCCACCACGATCTGCACCGCGCGCAGCACGCGCTCGTCCTCGCCCTCGGCATAGACGACGCGCCGCGGCGCCGCCTTCGCCGCGGTGAACAGCGGCTTCATGATCAGGCCGGAGTGGTAGACGAACTGCGTCAGCGACTGGGTATAGGCGTCGAGGTCCGCGATCGGCCGCGTGGCGACGCCGGAATCCATCGCCGCCTTGGCCACCGCCGGCGCGACGCGCGCGATGAGGCGCGGATCGAACGGCCGCGGAATGATGTACTCGGGACCGAAGCTGATCGACTCGATGCCGTAGGCGAGCGCCACCTGCTCGGAGGTCTCCGCCTGGGCGAGCTCGGCGATCGCGCGCGCGGCGGCGAGCTCCATCTCGTCATTGATCGTGGTCGCGCCGACGTCGAGCGCGCCGCGAAAGATGAACGGGAAGCAGAGAACGTTGTTGACCTGGTTCGGGTAGTCGGAGCGGCCGGTGGCGATGACGCAATCGGGACGCGCCTCGCGCGCGAGCTCCGGCCGGATCTCGGGCTCGGGATTGGCGAGCGCGAGGATCAGCGGCCGCGCCGCCATCTTCTTCACCGACCCGGGCTGCAGCACGCCGCCCGCCGAGAGGCCGAGGAACACGTCGGCGCCGTCCATCACCTCGTCGAGGGTGCGCGCGCGCGTCTCCTTCGCGAAGCGCTCCTTGTCCGGGTCCATCTCCTCCTTGCGACCCTTGTAGACCACGCCCTTGATGTCGGTGACGGTGATGTTGGCGCGCGGCAGGCCCATCTTCACCAGCAGCTCGAGGCAGGCGAGCGCCGCGGCGCCGGCGCCGGAGGCGACCAGCTTCACGTGCTCGATCTTCTTGTTCACCACCTTCAGGCCGTTCATCACCGCGGCGCCGACCGTGATCGCGGTGCCGTGCTGGTCGTCGTGGAACACCGGGATCTTCATGCGCTTGCGCAGCGCGCGCTCGACGATGAAGCACTCGGGCGCCTTGATGTCCTCGAGGTTGATCGCGCCGAAGGTCGGCTCGAGCGCGGCGACGATGTCGATCAGCTTCTGCGGGTCGCGCTCGTCGAGCTCGATGTCGAAGCAGTCGATGCCGGCGAACTTCTTGAACAGCACCGCCTTGCCTTCCATCACCGGCTTGGCGGCGAGCGGGCCGATGGCGCCCAGGCCGAGCACCGCCGTGCCGTTGGTGACCACGGCAATCAGGTTGGCGCGCGAGGTGTACAGCACCGCCGACGCCGGATCGCGGACGATTTCCTCGCAAGCCGCGGCCACGCCGGGCGAATAGGCGAGCGCGAGGTCGCGCTGGTTGGTGAGCTGCTTGGTCGGCGCCACGGAGATCTTGCCGGGCGGACTGCGCCGGTGATATTCGAGCGCGTTCTTCTTCAGTTGCTCGTCCACCGAAAAATTATAATCCCCTGCCCCTATGCACCCTCTCACGTCGCATCGCGCGCAGGAGATCGAAGCTTTCGAGGTCATGGACGTGCTGTCGCGCGCGCACGCGCTCGAGGCCGCGGGCCGGCACGTGCTGCACATGGAGATCGGCGAGCCCGACTTCGGCGCGCCCGAGCCGGTGGTCGAAGCAGGCGTGCGCGCGCTGCGCGAAGGGCGGACGGCCTACACCGCGACGCTCGGCCTACCGGCGCTGCGCGAGGCCATCGCCGGCTTCTATGCGACAAGATTTCACACGAGAATCGCAGCCAGCCGGATCGCCATCACTTCCGGCGCTTCCGGCGGACTACTCACCGTCGCCGCGCTGTACGTGAATCCCGGCGACGAGATCCTGGTGCCCGATCCCGGCTATCCCGGCTATCGGCATTTCGTGCGCGCGTTCGAAGGCGTCGCCAGGCCGCTCGCGGTTTCCGCGGCGGACGACTTTCAGCCCACCGCGGCGATGATCGAGAAAGCCTGGACGAAGCGCACGCGCGGCGTGCTGCTCGGCTCGCCGTCGAACCCCACCGGAACGCTGATCGATCCGGCGGAGCTGAAGAGGATTGCCTTGTTCATTGAAAAACAGCAGGGCGTGCTGATTGTCGACGAGATCTATCAGGGCCTGACCTACGGCGCGGAGCCGTGGACCGCTCTCGGCCTGCCCGGCCACGTGGTGGTCATCAACAGCTTCTCGAAATACTTCTGCATGACGGGGTGGCGTCTCGGCTGGGTGGTGCTGCCGGAGGCGTCGGTGCGCGACTTCGAGAAGCTGGCGCAGCACCTCTTCATCTCGGCGCCCTCGGCTGCGCAGCATGCCGCGCTGGCGGCGTTTTCGCCGGGAAGCATTGCCATCCTGGAAGAGCGCAGAGCGGAATTCGCCCGGCGGCGGGATTTGTTTCTGCTTGAACTGAAAAAATCTCTCGCCGTGCCGGCGGAGCCGCGCGGCGCGTTCTACATCTACGCCGATTGTGGCGGGGATGCGAAACGCTTCTGCCTGGAGCTGCTCAGCCAGGAAGCGGTGGCGGCGACGCCGGGGATCGACTTCGGCGCCAACGGCACCGATCGCTGCGTGCGCTTCGCCTACACGCGTCCCCGGCCGGAGCTCGAGGACGCGGCGGCGCGGATCAGACGCTTTGCGGCTTCCTGGCGCGCAGCCTGAGGGCGTCGAGGCGCGCCTTCTCGGCAAAGACCTTCGCCGCGTACTGCGCGGTCGGCTCGTCCAGCGCACCCGCGTACATCTGCAGCGCCGCCTCGGTGTCGCCCAGGCGCCGCTGGTACTCGCGCAGGATGCGCGTGCCGACCAGGATGTTCACTTCCGGCTCGAGCAGCGCCGGCTCGCCGCCGTGGTCCACCAGCTTGTCGAGGTGGAACTTGGGCATCACCTGCATCAGGCCCTTGGCGCCGACGCTGCTTTCGGCGACCGGGTTGTAGCGCGACTCGACCGCCATCACCGCCAGGACGAGCAGCGGGTCGACGTTGTATTGCGAGCCGGCGCGGTAGGCGGCGGTGACGAAGCCGGAGACGGCGGTGTCCGAGACGCGATAGCGCTTGGCGATGTACTCGCCCACGGCGCGCTGCTCGCGCTCGAGCGGGGTCTCCGCCTCGCTGCCCTGGATGGGGCCGACGACTTCGACCGCGGGCGGGAAGAGCATCTCCCCCGCCGCCTGGCGGAAGGCGGGGATGCTGAAGTCGTATTGCCAGGCGAGAAGCAACCCGCCGCACACTGCGGCGAAGCCGATCAAGGCCAGGGTCGCCTTGAGCGCGCCAAAGGCGCGGACCAGCACGGGCAGCTTGGTTTTCATGTCGGACCTCCCTGAAACGGGGGGACGGGGCTTCGAGAGCACGGCGATCAGGCTCTCGACCGGAACGGAATGCTGCGGTGCAACGGGATGGATCATAGGGACGACTCTCCTATGCTGTCAATCACTTCCCCTGCTAACGCACGGGCAGCTTGATGCACTGCGAAACCTTTGTTTCGACATTCATTTCTACCTTTTGGACCGTTTAGCGGGCCGATAGAATCGGCCGTCCTGACAGAGCTTTTCAGCTCCGGGTGAAGCCTCGCGGACCGGCCTAGGTTCCGTTCTTGGGCCGACTGACCAGGCCGGTCCGCTGAGCTTCGGGGCCTGACGGGAGCTCTCGCTCCCGCCAAGTTCCCGCGGTTCCCGGTTACGGCCGGGAGCCGGTAGGGAACGGCCATGCGGCGGCTGGATTCAGCGCGGGTCGCGCGCCGTCCATGATGCCCGCAGGGCTGGCCGCAGGTTGGGCGGCTTTCGATGCCTTTTTCTTCTTTCCCGCCTTTTTCTTCTTCTTGGCGGATTTCTTTTTACCTGCCGCCTTCTTCAGTTTCTTCTTTTTTCGTGATGCCCTTTTCTTCTTCTTTTTCTTTCCGCCTTTTTTCGCTTTTTTCTTCGCCATTCTCAAATCTCCTTGAGGTAGTTAAACAAC
>DATNCP010000094.1:0-31198 GCA_035607175.1 Burkholderiales bacterium | reverse complement strand
ACCCAGGGCACGTCGCGCACCTCGACGGTCAGGAACACCACGCGCTCGTGGAGCACCTTGTTGTGGTTGAGGTTGTGCAGCAGCGCATGCGGCGTCGCGTCGGGCGTGGCGGTGAGGAAGATCGCGGTGCCCGGCACGCGCTGCGGCGGGTCGCGAAACAGCGACTCGAGGAAGGGCCCGAGCGGCACCGACTGGGCATTGAGCTGGGCGAACAGCACCTCGCGCCCGCGCCGCCAGGTCGCCATGACGGCGTAGACGCAGGCGCCGATGACCAGCGGGAACCAGCCGCCGTCGGCGATCTTGGTCAGCGTGGCGACGAAGAACGAGAGATCGACGATGGCGAAGAAGCCGGTGGCGGAGACGCACAGCCAGAGCGGATAGCCCCACATGAAGCGGATGACGAAGAACGTCAGCAGCGTGTCGACGAGCATGGTCGCCGTGACGGCGACGCCGTAGGCGCCGGCGAGGCGCGACGACGTGCCGAAGCCGATCACCGCGGCGATCACCGTGGCGCACAGCAGCCAGTTGATCGACGGGATGTAGACCTGCCCCATTTCGCGCGCCGAGGTGTGGACGATGGTCATGCGCGGCAGGAAGCCGAGCTGCACCGCCTGCTTGGTAAGCGAGAAGGCGCCGGAGATCACCGCCTGCGAGGCGATCACGCCTGCCGCGGTCGCGAGCGCGACCATGGGGTAGAGCGCCCAAGCGGGAAGCAGGAGGTAGAACGGATTGCTCACCGCCGCCGGATTGACCAGCAGCAGCGCGCCCTGGCCGAAATAGTTCAGCACCAGCGCCGGCGCGGCCAGGCTGAACCAGGCGATCCTCACCGGGCCCTTGCCGAAATGCCCCATGTCGGCGTAAAGCGCTTCGGCGCCGGTGACCGCCAGCACCACCGAGCCGAGGACGAGGAACGACGCGGCGCCGTGGCTCGTGACGAAATGCAGGGCGTAGTACGGATTGAGCGCGTGCAGGATCGACGGGGCGCGGACGATGCCGTAGAGGCCCGCGGCGCCGATCGCAATGAACCACAGCATCGTGATCGGCCCGAACATGCGCCCGACCGCCGCGGTGCCCCTTGCCTGCAAGGCGAACAGCGCGAGCAGCACGCCCACCGCGATCGGCACCACGTAGGGCTTGAAGGCCTGGGTGCCGACCTCGAGGCCTTCGATCGCTCCGAGCATGGTGACCGCCGGCGTCAGCACCGCGTCGCCATAGAAGAGCGACGCGCCGAAGATGCCGATCAGCAGCAGCGGGATCTTCCACTGCGGGTGGTTGCGGATCGCCTGCTGCGCCAGGGCGATCAGCGCCATGATGCCGCCCTCGCCCTTGTTGTCGGCGCGCATGATCAACACCACGTACTTGAGCGAGACGACCACCATCAGCGCCCAGAAAATGGTCGACAGGCCGCCGAGGATGTTCTCCGTCGTGAGCGGGATGCCGTGGTCGGGGGAAAACGTCTCCTTGACGGCGTACAGCGGGCTGGTGCCGATGTCGCCGAACACCACGCCGAGCGCGAGCAGCGTCAGCCCAGCCGTGGAAGAGCGTATCGAGCCGGAGTCGCGGGCGGCCATCGGGAGCCGCGAAGCTACCGTCCCCCTAGGCTAAAAGCAAATCAGGGCTTGTAAGAACCGAGCTGGCGCTCGAGCTTGAGCTTCATTGGCTCGCCCGCTGGCGCGTCGGAGCGTACTCGTTCGCGGCTTGGCCAGACAACGACCGCGACGATCGCCGCGAGCAGCGCGCCGCCGGCAAGGTAACGGAGCTTGCCCCTTGCCGGCAGCAGCGCGCGCAGCTCGCCTCTTTCCCTCGCTGCGGACCGGGATTTCTCCTCGGCGGCAAAGCGCGCTTTCGCGTTCTCCTCGAGCGCCTGCGCGGCGGCGATGCGGGCGCGCAGCGCGTCCGCGGCGGCCGACTCCGCCTCCGCGCGGCGGTTGGCCTGCGCTTCGCCGTTCGCTTCGGCGGCGGCGCGGCGCGCCAGGCTCGCGGCCGCCTTCTCCTCGATTTTCTGGCGACGCGCCGCCGCCTGAGCGGCCTCGGTGTCTGCTTCCGACCTGGCCGCGAGCGCCAGGCCGAGCTCTTCCTCGCGCTCGGCGCGCGCCGCCTCGGCCGCTGCCGCGGCTTGCGCCGCCGCAGCCGCCTCCTGCGCCTTGATCGCGAGCGCCTCCTCGGCGCTGATCCGGGATTGCAGGGTGGCGGTGGCGCGCAATTCCGCCTCGGCGCGCTCCGCGGCGAGCGACTGGCTGCGCCGCTCGGCCTCGAGCCGGCCCTGCAGGGCCGCCGCCGCCTTGCCTTCGGTCTGCTCGCGTTCGTGCGCGACGCGCAACGCGGCCGTATCCGCCTCGGCGCGCGCCTGCGCGCCCCGGCGCAGCTCCGCGTCGAGCACCTCGCGCTCGCGCGCCACCTGCGCTGCCTTCTTCTCCGCCGCCGCCGCCGATTCGGCTTCGCGCTTCAGCGCCTGCTCGGCGGCGATGCGCTCCTGGAGCTCCGCCGCAGCTGCCGCCGCGGCAGCAGCCAGCGCCTCCGCCGTCTCGCGCCGGCGCCGCTCTGCCTCGACGCGCGCATGCAATGCCGCCGCGGCCGCGGATTCCGCGGCCTCGCGCTCGCGCGTCAGGCGCGCGCTCTCGGCATCCGCGAGCGTGCGCTCCTCCGCCGCGTGCTGCGCCGTGCTTTCCGCCGCCTCGCGCTCCCGGGCTGCTTCCATTGCCGCCGCCTCCGCGGCCGCGAGCTCCCGCGAGCGCTCGCCCAGGCGCTGCTCCGCTTCGGCGCGCTCGCGCGCAGCCGCGGTCGCCGCCTGCTCGGCCGCGGCTCGCGCCCCCGCCTCGGCCAGGGCGCGCGACTTCACTTCAGCCGCTTCGCGCGCGGCCTGCGCCGCGTTGGCTTCCGCCTCGAGACGCTCGCGTTCTGCGCGCCGCGCCGCGGCGTCGGCCAGCTCGCGTTCGCGCGCAAGGCGCGCAGCTTCGCTTTCGCTCTGCACTTTCGCCTGCGCCGCCTGGCGCGCCGCCTGCTCCGTCGCAGCGCGACGCTGCGCCGCCTCGAGCGCCCCGGCCTCGGCTACGGCGCGCTCGCGCGCCTTCGCCTCCCCCGCCTGGTCCGCGGCGCGGCGCTCCTCGGCGATCGCGGCGGCCTTGTTCTCGGCCTCGCCCTTCGCCTTGGCCTGCTGTTCGGCACGCGTGTCCGCCTCGCGGTGCTCGGCAGCCGCGTGCAGGAAGCCCGCCTCCGCCTTCGCGCGCGCCTCGGCACGCTGGATCGCCTGCGCGCTCTGCGCCTCGTGCTCGCGCATCGCTACCGCCGCGGCGCGCTCGGCGGCAATCCTCGCCTCGGCCGCCACGCGCGCTTCTTCCTCGGCCTGCGCACGCGAGCGCGCCATCGCCGCGGCGGCAGCCTCGACACGCTGGCGCTCCTCGGCGAGCGCCGTCGCCTTGCCGTCCGCTTCCTGCCGCGCGCGCGCCTGCTCGAGCGCGACGCGTTCGTTCTCCTCCCGCTCCTGCGCGAGTCGCACCGCGTCCGCCTCGGATGTCGCGCGCTGCTCGGCCTCGCGGCGCAGCTTTTCCTCGCTCGACTTGCGCTCGCGCGACGACTCGAGCGTGCGCGCCTCGTGCAGCGAGCGCTCGCGCGCGTGCTTGCGCGCCTGCTCCTCGGCGGCAGCGCGCTCGCGCATCGCCGCCGCGGCCTGCGCTTCCGCCTCCGAGCGGGCGCGGGCGTGGCCCGCCGCCTCCTCCTCCTTGCGCCGCCGGCCTTCGGCGAGCGCCGCGGCCTTCTTTTCCGCCTCTTCGCGCTGGCGCGCTTCGGCGAGCGCCGCGGCCTCGGCGCGCTCGCGCTCCGCGACCAGCCGCGCCGCCTTCGCCTCGGCTTCCGCGCGGGCATGGGCGATGCGGCGCAGCTCGACCTCGGCAGCTTGCCGTTCGCGCGCGAGGTCGAGCGAGCGCCGCTCGTCGTTCGCTCGCGCCGAAGCCACTTCCTCGGCGCTGCGGTCCTTCTCGAGGCGCTCGCGCTGCGCGGTCTCCAGCTTCTCGAATAGCTTGCTCATGGCTTGCGTGCCGCCGGGGCGCTACTTCCGCTTGGCTGCTGCGGCCTTGGCGAGGTCGGCGGCGCTGACCTTCGACTTGGGCGCCTGCGCCGCAGCGGGCGCGGGCGCGCCCGGCTTTGCAGCCGGCTTCGCGGCAGGCGCCGCGCCCTTGGGCGCAAAGTCGAGGTTGATCATGTCGCCCAGCGCATCGGAATAGGTCTCGCGCACCTTCTTCATGATCGGCGCCGCCTTCTTGAAAGCGTCGACCAGCTTCGGGTCGTACTTCTTGCCCGCCCCCTTCTCGATCTCGAAGCCGGCGTCCTCGACCGACATCGGCTCGCGGTAGAACTGGGTCGTGGTCATCGACTCGAAGGCATCGACGATGGCGATGACGCGGCCCGGCCAGGGAATCGCCTCGCCTTTCAGGCCCTGCGGGTAGCCGCTGCCGTCCCAGAGCTCGTGGTGCGTGAGCGCGATCTGGCGCGCCAGCTTGAGCAGCGGATCGTCGTGCTCGCCGATGATCTCGGCGCCGAGCGCCGGGTGGCGCTTGACTCGCTCCCAGTCGGGCGCCGAGAGCTTCTCCTTCTTGCGCAGGATCTCCGCCGGCACCCCGAGCTTGCCGATGTCGAACAGCGGCGCGGCAATCTGCATCATCTCGCAGATCTGCGGCTTCTGGCCCGCGGCCTGCGACAGGAGCTTCGCGTACTGGCCGACGCGCAGCACGCGGTTGCCCACTGCCGCGCTCTCGTGCATCTCCATGGCGCGCCCCAGCCGCTTGATGAGGTCGGTGCGCGTCTTCTCCAGCTGCGCGGTGCGCTCCTGCACCATCTGCTCCAGCTCGATGCGCCGGTCGGCGAGCGCCAGGTGCAGCCGCACCCGCGCCCTGAGCACCGCGGCGTTGATCGGCTTGGTGACGTAGTCGACCGCGCCGAGCTCGAAGCCCTCGACCTGCGCCTGCGCCTCCGCCTTGCCGGTGAGGAAGATGACCGGGATGCCGGCGGTCTGGGCCTCGGCCTTCAGCGCCTGGCAGACCTCGAAGCCCGACACGTCGGGCATCTCGATGTCGAGCAGGATCAGGTCCGGGCGCGGCTCGGCGAACGCTTTCTCGATCGCCGTGCCCGCGTCGGAAGCAGTCAGGACCTCGTAATCGGCGGCGAGCGCCCTCGCCATCAAGGCGAGCAGGTCGGTCGCATCGTCGACCGCCAGCACTACCGGCTTTTGCGCTTTCTCGCTCACTCCGGCGGAGTGTATCCCGCTTTTTCCAGCCGGCCGCGCGCCTCGGCGCCGGTGAGATGCGCGATGAAGGCATCGACCGTGGACTTTTTCGCGGTCTTCGCGCTCGGCGCGGCGACGTAGACGGTGTATTTCTGCAGAGCGTCCGGCAACGGACCGACGAGCTTCACCCCTTTCACCGGCAGGATCTCGCTGATCTGGTGGATGCCGAGCTCGATCTCGCCGCGGCCGACCGGCTCGGTGATGTAGCCGCCCTGGCCGAAGGTGGCCTTGCGGTTCACTTCCTCGGCAATCCCGAGCTGCTGCAGGATTTGCGCGACGTGCTTGCCGCTGGTGCCGACCTTCGGGTCGATGTAGACCACCGACTTCGCGGCGAGCAGCGTCTTCTTGAACGCTTCCACCGACGAGATATCCGGTGACGGCGCTTTTTCATTCACGGCTACGCCGATCCCGACCCTTGCGATCGCCTTTCCAGTCAGCTGCAGGGAAGGCAGGACCTCGGTCGTGACGATCACCATGTCCGCGGGATCTCCCGCCTTCAGCGACTGCACCAGCCTGCCCATCGGCTGGTATTCCACCTTGACCGTCCCGCCCTTGAAGGACGCCGCGAGAGGTTCGACGAGGGATTTGGCCGCGCCGCCGGACAGCACGCGAATGTCCTCGGCGTGAACCTGGGAAACCAACAGCAACGCCAGCAGCCATCTCATGCGCGCTTTCCTTTACGTTGGGCTCGTTCCAGCAACTTCGCATAGTCGGCGGGCGCGACGGCCTCGCCGTAGAGGAATCCCTGCAGCTCGTCGCAGCCGTGGCGCTTGAGGAAGCGCAGTTGCGCGTCGGTCTCGACGCCTTCGGCGATCACCTTCAGCCGCAGCGAGTGGCCGAGCGAGATGATCGCCTGGGCGATCACGCCGTCGTCCGGGTTCTCGCCGGCGCCGATGTCGCGCACGAACGAGCGGTCGATCTTCAGCGTGTCGACCGGCAGCTGGCGGAGGTAGGAAAGGCTCGAGTAGCCGGTGCCGAAATCGTCCACCGACAGCGCCACGCCGAGCGATTTCAGGCCCTGCAGGGTGGTAATCGCCGCCTCGACGTTGTGCATCACCATGCTCTCGGTCAGCTCGAACTCGAGCAGCGACGGATCGAGCCGCGTCTCCTCGAGAATGCGCGACACGACGCGCACCAGCCCCTCCTGGCGGAACTGGCGCGCCGAGAGGTTCACCGAGACCACGCCGGGCTTGAGCCCGTCGTCCATCCAGGCGCGCGCCTGGCGGCAGGCTTCGCCCAGCACCCATTCGCCCAGCGGGACGATGAGACCCGTCTCCTCGGCGAGCGGGATGAAGCGCGCCGGCCGCACCAGGCCCCACTCGGGGTGGTTCCAGCGCACCAGCGCCTCGGCGCCGATGATGGCCCCCGAACGCAGGTCGGTCTTCTGCTGGTAGTGCAGCAGGAACTCGCGCCGCTCGAGCGCGCGGCGCAGCGCGTGCTCGAGCGACAGCCGCTCGTTCACCCGGTCGTTCATCTCCGAGGTGTAGAACTGGAAGTTGTTGCGGCCGTGCTCCTTGGCGCGGTACATCGCCGCGTCGGCGTTCTTCAGCAGCGTGTCGACGTCGGAGCCGTCCTGCGGATAGAGGCTGATGCCGGCGCTGCAGGTGACGTACAGCTCCTTGCCGTCGACGTCGATCGGCTCGGCGACCTTGGCGCTGATGCGCTGCATGGCGCGGAAGATCACTTCCTCGTTCGCCTGGTCGTTGAGGATCAGCACGAACTCGTCGCCGCCGACGCGCCCGACCGTGTCGCCCTCGCGCAGCACCGAGCGCAGCCGCTCGCCCATGCCCTTTAGCAGCTTGTCGCCCACCGAGTGGCCGAGGCTGTCGTTGACGAACTTGAAGTGGTCGAGGTCCATGAACACCACCGCGATGGCGCGCGGCACGCGCTGCGAGTACACCGCCTGGCGCAGCCGGTCGTGCAGCAGGTTGCGGTTCGGCAGCCCGGTGAGCGCGTCGTAGTTCGCCTGGTGCTCGAGCTGCTGCTGGTAGCGCTTGCGCTCGATCGAGTACTGCATCGAGCGCAGCAGCAGCTCGCGGTCGAGGCGGCCCTTCACCAGGTAGTCCTGAGCGCCGCCCTTCACCGCCGAGAGCGCGAGCATCTGGTCGTCGTTGCCGGTGAGGACGATGATCGGCACGGTCGGCGAATGCGCGTACACCTTGGTGAAGGTCTCGAGGCCGAAGCTGTCGGGCAGCGAGAGATCGAGCAGCACCAGGCCGGTGCCGCCGGCGGAGAGCTGCTCGAGGCCGAGCGACAGCCGGTCGGCGAGGTGCAGCCGGAACGGCGTAGCCGGGTCCTCGGCGATCATCTCCTCGATGAGCCGGGCGTCCCCTGGGTTGTCCTCGATGAGGAGGACTTTGTGCGGGTTGCTAATGACCGCTCGGGGGCAGAGTAACGACCGTCAGCCAGAAAACATCGATCGACTTCACGACGACGATGAACTTCTCCAGGTCGACGGGCTTGGTGACATAGCAGTTGGCGTGCAGGTTGTAGGTGCGCAGCACGTCCTCTTCCGCCTTGGAAGTGGTGAGCACCACCACCGGGATGCGCTTCAGCGCCTCGTCGCGCTTGATCTCCTCCAGCACCTCGCGGCCGTCCTTCTTCGGCAGGTTCAGGTCGAGCAGGATGATGTCCGGCCGCGGCGACTTGGCGTACTGGCCGCGCTGCTGCAGGAACTCCATCGCCTGCACGCCGTCCTTCACCCAGTGCAGCTTGTGGTAGACCTTGCCCTCGCGCAGCGCTTCGCGCGTCAGGCGCTCGTCGCCGGGGTTGTCCTCGACCAGCAGGATGTCGATCGGTGAGCGGCCATCCGTCATAGCGCTTTCTCCCAATAGGTCATGCGCGTTCCCCCGCAATGATCGGCAGGCTGAAATGGAAGGCGCTGCCCTCGCCGGGCCGCGACTCGACCCAGATCTCGCCGCCGTGGCGCTCGACCACCTTCTTGCAGATGGCGAGGCCGATGCCGGTGCCGGGATAGTCGGCCTTGTTGTGCAGGCGCTGGAACACCATGAAGATCCGCTCGAAGTACTGCGACTCGATGCCGATGCCGTTGTCGCGCACCATGAAATGCCAGTCGGTGTCCCGCCGGGCGACGAAGACGTGGATGCGCGGCACCGAGGCGGAGCGGAACTTGAGGGCGTTGCCGATCAGGTTCTGGAACAGCTGGGCGATCTGCGTGTCGTCGGCCATCACCTTCGGCAGAGCGTCCCACGTGACGGCCGCGCCCGCCTCCTCGATCGCCGCGCGCAGGTTGCTCACCGCGCGGCGCACCGACTCCTCGACCTCGACCTCGCGGAACTCCTTGCCGCGCGTGCCGACGCGCGAATAGGCGAGCAGGTCCTCGATCAGCTGCTTCATGCGCGCCGCGCCGTCGACGATGTAGCCCATGAATTCGCGCGAATCGCCGTCGAAGCGCTCGCCGAAGCGGCGCAGCAGCAGCTGCGTGTAGCTCGACACCATGCGCAGCGGCTCCTGCAGGTCGTGCGAGGCCACGTAGGCGAACTGCTCCAGCTCGGCGTTGGAGCGCTTCAGCTCCTCGTGCGCCTCTTGCAGCGCGATCTCCGCCTGCTTCCTCTCGGTGATGTCGCTGCCGACGCCGCGATAGCCGGCGAAGCGGCCGGCGTCGTTGAACAGCGGCTCGCCGCTGATCGAGATCCAGCGGCTGCCGCCGCCCTCGGCCGGGCGCTGCATCTCGAAGTTGCGAAACGGCTCGTGGCGCTCGAGCTGCGCGCGGTGCTTCGCCCAGTCTTCCTCGGTGAGGTTGAGCGCCGGCGTGTCCCAGCGCTTGCGGCCGAGGTAGTTGGCTGCGTCGAGCCCGGTGCGCTCGCCCATCCGCCCGGACATGAACTTCAGGCCGAACTGCGCGTCCTGCTCCCAGTACCAGTCCGAGGAAAGCTGCGTCAGGCTGCGAAAGCGCGACTCGCTCTCGCGCAGCGCCGCCTCGGCGTGCTTGCGCTCGGTGACGTCGATCATCGCCACCAGCAGGCGCTCCGCCTTGCCGGACGCATCGGCGAACACCTGCCGCCGCGCCAGCACCCACAGCATCTCGCCGTCGGTGCGGATGATGCGGTATTCCTGGCTGCCGGGCTGCAGCGTCGCCAGCGACGTCGCGCGCTCGGCGACGAAGCGCTCGCGATCCTCGGGATGCACCTGGTCCTTGAACAGCGGGTAGTCGCCGCTCGCCGGCCGCGGGCCGCGCAGCCACTCGGGCGAGTCGCTCCAGGCGAGGCGGTCGGCCTTGATGTCGTAGTCGAGGATGATCATGCGCGCCGCGGTCTGGCCGAGCTGCAGCAGCTCGGTCTTGTCGCGCAGCGCGGCGTCGAGCACTTTTCTCGAGGTGATGTCGTCGAATACCGCGATCTCGTATTCCGGCTCGCCGGAGGCGTCGTGCGCCACCGCGATCGCCAGGTCGACCCAGACCACGGCGCCGTTCTTGCGCAGGTAGCGCTTCTCGAAGTGCGCCGAGTTGATCCCGCCTTCGCGCACCCGGCCGCGCTCGGCGTCGGTGAGGTCGCGGTCGTCGGGGTGCGAGACCTCCTTCACCGAGCGGCCGATCAGGTCGTCCCTGTCGTAGCCGAGAATCTGGCACAGGCTGCGGTTGACGCGCAGGAAGTAGCCGTCGAGCGTCACGTGGGCGATGCCGGAGGCGGCGATCTCGAAGGTCTGGCGGAAGCGCTCCTCGCTCTCGCGCAGCGCCGTCTCCGCGCGCTTGCGCGCGGTGATGTCGTCGAAGACCGCGATCTCGTAGAGCGGCTCGCCGGCGGCGTCGCGCTCGAGCACGATCGTGATCGCCACCCAGACCGTCTCTCCGCTCTTCTTCAGATACCGCTTCTCGACGTGCAGCGATTCGCTCTTGCCGCTGTAGAGCGCGGGCCGCGCCCGGTTGATCATGTCGACGTCGTCCGGGTGCGAGATCTCCCGCCCGGTGAGGCGCTTCAGCTCGGCCTCGCTGTAGCCCAGGATCTCCGTGAGGCGGCGGTTGACGCGGATGAAGCGGCGGTCGAGGCCGATGTGCGCCAGCCCCGAGGCGGCGCGCTCGAAAGTGCGGCGGTAGAGGTCTTCTCCGGCCTCGTCGCCAGCCGCCTTCGTGATCTCCCGGGCCCTCGCCATTTCCCCGCCGATTTTACGGTAGCCGCTAGGCGGCAGGGCGGAAAAGCCCCTTCGCCGCGGCGCGGTACGCGACGAGCGCGATCACCGCTTCCAGCGTCGCCGCCGGCACCTTCGCTTCCCGCGCGAAGGCGAGCGGCGTGAGCAGCAAGGACGCGATCTCCATCGGCCGGCCACGCTCGAAGTCCTGCAGCAGCGAGGGCTTGTGCTGGGGCATGCCCGAGGACTGGCCTCCGCTGGGGCGCTGCGGCGCGAGCGCCAGGTTTATCCCGTAAGCCTGGGCGATCGCCTTCCCTTCCTGACCAATTCTTGCAGTAAGTGCGGCTAGCGCCGGGTCGGCGCGCACCTGCGCCACGGTCGTTTCGGTGAGCGTGCAGAGCGGCGCGGTGGCAAGGTTCTGGATGAGCTTCGACCAGATCGCGGCGCGGATATCCGGCGCCGGCGGCGACGACATGCCGGAATCCTCAAGGATTTTTCTCAGGGTATTTATCCTGGGGGAATCGCGGTCGTCCGCTTCCCCGACCACCAGCATGTTGTTGTTCGGCACGTGGTTCATGATCACGCCCGGCTCAACCACTTCGTTCGCCGAATAGATCACCGCGCCGATCACGCGCTTCGGATCGATCGCTTTCGCGAGTTTCCTGTGTGGATCCAGGCTCGACAGGTCGGGTGCCTTGGCGCCGATGCCGTACCACCACGGGATGCCGTTCTGGGCGAACACCACCGCGGTGTCCGGCCCGAGCAGCGGCGCGGCGGCGTCGGCGAACGTGTCGAGCAGGTTCGCCTTCAGCGTGACGATGACGAAGTCCTGGACGCCGGGGTTGGATGTCCGCACCCGGCCCTGGATGGTCTCGTCGCCGTGCAGCAGCTTGATGCCCTCACTTTGAATTTTCTGTAAATGAGGACCTCGAGCGACCACGGAGACGTCATGGCCCTTCGCCGCCAGGCGGGCCGCGATGTGCCCGCCGACCGCGCCGGCGCCGAATACGCAGATCTTCATGCCGATAGAATAACCCGCCATGAAAATCTGCCGATTCGACGACAACCGCCTGGGCCTGGTGCGCGACGAAATGGTCTACGACGTCACGCACGTGCTGAACAAGCTTCCCTCATCCCGTTACCCGCTTCCCGGGCACGATCCGCTGATCGCGGCCCTGCCAAAGCTGAAAAAGCACCTCGTCGCGAAAGGCAAAGGCAAACCGGTTTCAAAGGTGAAGCTGCTCAGCCCGGTGGCGAACCCGGGCAAGATCATCGCCGCGCCGGTGAACTACACCAAGCACCTGCAGGAAGCGCTCGCCGACAAGGGCATCCACCACGGCAACCTGGTGCAGGAAATCCACAAGGTCGGCATGTTCCTCAAGGCGACCAGCGCGCTGGTCGGCCCCGGCGAGGGCGTGAAGCTTATCCACACCGACCGGCGCAACGACCACGAGGTCGAGCTGGCGGTCGTGATCGGCAAGAAGGCGAAGAACGTGAAAGCCGACCAGGCGATGAACCATGTCGCGGGCTACTGCATCGGCCTCGACATGACGATCCGCGGTCCGGAGGAGCGCAGCCTTCGCAAGTCACCCGATTCGTACTGCGTGCTCGGTCCCTGGCTCGTCACCCGGGACGAAATCAGGGATCCGGGAAACCTCTCCGTGAAGATCACGGTGAACGGCGAGACGAAGCAGGACGCGCACACCAGCGACCTGATCCTCAGCGTCGCGCAGCTCATCGAGTGGGGCAGCGCGTTCTACACGCTGCATCCCGGCGATGTCATTCTCACCGGCACGCCGCAAGGCGTCGGGCCGGTGCGCCCGGGCGACGTCATGGTCGCTTCGGTGCAGGGCGTCGGCAGCATGCGCGTCGCGGTGAAATAAGAACGCCCCGGCGGCAACCGCACGGGGCGCTGTAAGAACTCCTTGACGAAGTAATTACTTCGACGGTTCCTGCTTGCTCGGGCTGGAGCTCGAGCCGGACGCCGCGCTGCCGGAGGTGCTGCCCGAGCTGGCGCCGCCGCTCGCCTGGTCCTTCTTCGCATCCGACGAGGTGGACGAAGAGCCCATCGAGCCCGACGGCGAGCTGCTCGGCGAGGACGGCGAGGTGGTCGAGCCCGCGGACGACGAGCTCGAGCCCGACGGTGAGGTGGTCGTGCCGCGCGAAGCGGCGGGGTCGCCGGTCTTGTTGCACGCTGTGACGAACGCCGCGCCGAGGGCGACGGAAATGGCAAGGGCAATAGGGGTCAGTCTCATGAAGCCTCCGTGGTTGGGGTACCTAGGGGTAGGCAGCAAGGATCGGGCCTGAGCTACTTGCGCTGAAAATCCTTCTGCTGCGCGGGTTCCTTGGTGTCGACCTGACCCTGCACGGGCGGCGTGGGCTCGCTCTTGCCGGAGTTCGCCGACGAAGTGGCGGGCGCGGCGCTGGAGCCGGACGATGGGGACATCTTCGGGCGCGGCTCTCCCCGGTCGCACGCCGCCAGCAAAGCGAGAGAGAATGCCGCTACTGCGACTGTCGTGATTTTCACACAAGCCTCCATGAGTTGAGATGGCGGTAGACACTGCAAAGAAAGGGCCTGACTTGAACGAACTCCTGCCGACCACCGTCGTCGGAAGCTATCCGCAGCCCGGCTGGCTCATTGACCGCGCCAAGCTCGGCTCGAAGGTGCCGCGCGTGCGCGAGCCGGACATCTGGCGCGTGCCGGCCGAGTTCCTCGCCGAAGCGCAGGACGATGCGACCCTGGTCGCGATCCGCGACATGGAGCGCGCCGGCATCGACATCGTCACCGACGGCGAGATGCGGCGCGAGAGCTACTCCAATCGCTTCGCCACCGCGCTCGAGGGCGTCGACATCGAGAACCCGGGCAGGACCGTCAACCGCAGCGGCGGTTTCTCGGTCGTGCCCCGCATCGCCGGCCCGATCAGACGCAAGGGGCCGGTCGAAGTTTCAGATCTGCTTTTTCTGAAAAAAAATAGTTCGAGGCGCTGCAAGATCACGCTGCCCGGCCCGTTCACCATGACGCAGCAGGCGCAGGACGATCACTACAGGGACGAAGAGGCGGTGGCCATGGCGTTCGCCGCCGCGGTCAACGAGGAAATGCAGGACCTGCGCAAGGCCGGCGCCGACGTGATCCAGCTCGACGAGCCGTGGCTGCAGGCGCGCCCGGACCGCGCCGCGCGCTACGGCGTGAAGGCGATCAACCGCGCCCTGCAGGGCATCCCCGGGACCACGGTCGTGCACCTCTGCTTCGGCTACGCCGCCGCGGTGGCGAACAAGCCCTCGGGCTATTCGTTCCTGCCGCAGCTCGCCGACAGCAGCGCGGTGCAGATCTCGATCGAAGCCGCCCAGCCTCGCCTGGACCTCGCCGTGCTGCGCGAGCTGAAAAACAAGACCGTGATGCTCGGCGTCATCGACCTCGGCACCGAAAAGATCGAGACGCCGCAGGTGGTCGCCGAACGGATCCGCGCGGGACTGAAAGTCGTTTCTCCCGAGAAGCTCGTGCTGGCGCCCGATTGCGGCATGAAGTACCTGACGCGCGAGGCGGCCTTCGGCAAGCTGAAGGCGCTCGCGGAGGGCGCAGCCATCGTGCGGCGCGAGTTGAAGGGATGAAGCAAGGCTAAACCGCTATAGTTGCGCTCACGGGCTACTGGGAGGTCTTGCACCGTTGGACGAGAAGCACGTCTACGCACTCACCCCCAAGGGATCGCGAGAGCTGAAGTCCGCGGCCACCTCGCTGACGGCGCTTGAGCTCAAGCTGCTGGTGCTCGTCGACGGCCAGTCCACGGTCGGCCGCATCGTCAAGGTGTTCGCGCCGCAGCCGAAAGCCGAGCTGATCGACGCGCTGCACAAGCTGAAGCAGGCCGGCTTCCTCGCCGACGCGGGCGGCGACGACGGCGCCGGCGACGGCAGCATCGAAGCCACCGGCTTCTTCACCCGGCCGATCTTCCCCGAGTCCAAGGAGGCCGGCGCCGCGGCGGCCTCGCAGTCCGACGAGACCCTGCAGCTGCTGCGCAAGAACGGCTACGTGGCGCGCATCGCGAAGCGCGCCGCGGAGGAGCGCAAGCTCGCCAAGGGCGAGAAGGTCCACGTGCTGGTGATCGAGGACGACGAGCACCTCGCCAAGCTGCTGCGCATGTTCCTGGTGATGCACGAGTTCGTGCCGCGCATGGCGGCGAACCGCGACGGCATCACCGCCGCGCTGCGCCTCGCGCCCAAGCCCGACGTCGCCCTGCTCGACGTGACGCTGCCCGACATCGACGGCTTCGAGGTCCTGCTGCGCATCAAGCAGCATCCGGTGCTGAAGACGATGCCGGTGATCGTCATGACCGCAAAGGCGACGCGCGAAGCGGTGCTGAAAGGCCTGGCCTGCGGCGCCGACGGCTACATCACCAAGCCCTTCGACGTGGACGTCATCTCGCACGCCGTGAAGTCGGTGCTCGGCTTGAAATGAGTTGGCAGGACCTGGGCAAGGAGTTCCAGAAGCTGCGCAGGGAATTCCGGGCCTCGCTGCCGGCAAAGCTGACCCGCATGCGCTCGCTTTGGGGCCGGATCGATTGCGAGGAGCCCGATGCCGACGCGCTCGAGATCCTGAAGCGCGAGGTGCACACCATGGCGGGCTCCGCGGGCAGCTTCGGGCTGCCGCAGGTGAGCAAGGCGGCGGCCGCCGCCGAGGCAGCCCTCGACGGTCTCAAGGCGGGTTCGCGCCCCGGCGCGAAACGCTCCGCGAAGTTCCGCGTTCTGCTCGATAAACTGGAAAAGGCATGAAGATCACCGCAATCGACACCTGCGTGCTGACGGTGCCGACGCCCAAGCCGATGGCGCTCAACTACCCGCACCACAAGCTGGTGGTGGCGGAGATCGCCACCGACGAGGGCGTCAAGGGCCTCGGCTACAGCCTGGCGTTCAACGGCGGCGGCGCCGAGGCGGTGCACACCTACCTCGAGACGCGTCTCAAGCCGGCGCTGATCGGCGAGGATCCGACCTTCGTCGAGCGGCTATGGGAAAAAATGTTCCGCGTCGACATGGGCGTGAAGAAGCAGGGCATCGCCGGCTACGCGCTCTCGGCAATGGACATCGGCCTGTGGGACATCGTCGGCAAGTGCGCCAAGCTGCCGCTCTACAAGGTCTGGGGCGCGCACTCGGACCGCATTGCCGCTTACGGCAGCGGCGGCTGGTCGAGCTACAGCATGGCCGACCTGCTCGGCGAGGCCGAGAAGTATGCCGCCCTGGGCTGCCGTTACTACAAGATGAAGATCCACCATCCCGACCCGCGCGAGAACGCGAAGCGCGTCGCGGCCGTGCACCAGGCGATCGGCAAGAACGTGCGCATGATGGTCGACGTCAACCAGCGCCTCGACGTGCTCGGCAACGTGCGCCAGGCGAAGCTGCTCGAGGAGTTCGACCTGCTCTGGTACGAGGAGCCGGTGCTCGCGGACGACTTCGACGCTTACGGTGAAATCGAACGGAAAATCAATATTCCCATCGCGGCGGGCGAGAACCATTTCACCCGCTGGGAGTTCCGGCAGCTGTTCGACCGAAAGGCGATCCGCTACGCGATGCCCGACGTGTGCCGCGCCAACGGCTTCTCGGAAACGCTGCGCATCGGCAAGATGGCCGCCGTGCACGGCGTGCAGCTCACGCCGCACCTGATCCACGAGATCTCGATCCATGTCGTCGGCGCGCTGGCCAACGGCTTCCTCGTCGAGTTCATGGACTGGGCGCCGCCCGACCTCTGGGAAGACCTGCCGCCGGTCAGGGACGGCCAGATCCGGATCCCGGACCGTCCGGGGCACGGCATGGCGCTCGCGCGAGGCGCGATCGAGAAGTACAGATCCCGCTAGGGACAACTCGGCAGGCGCAGGAGCTGTTTCGATTCGGGGTCGATCGCCCCGAGAATTGAATTTTCCAGGACGAACTTTTCCCCGGCGGCAATCGCCGCTGCCGCCTCTTCCACGCTCATCGTCCAGCGCTCGCCCTGCGCGTCGACGCCGCCGAGCTCGGTGACCATCAGCGAGTCCTCGGTCGCGGCCTTGTTGATGCAGGTGATGCGGTACTCCACCGCATCAGTCTAGCTTTCTTGCGATTTCCTCGCCGAAGGCGCGCGTGCCGAGCTTGCCGCCGAGATCCTGCGTGCGGGTTTTCGGCTCCTCGATCAGCGCATCCACCGCCCGCTCGATGGCCTGTTCAGCTTCCTGAAAGGAAGGCTTGCCGTGCCTGCGGCCCAGCCAGCCGAGCAGCATCCCCGCCGAGAGCACGAGCGACGCCGGGTTCGCCTTGTCCTGCCCGGCGATGTCCGGCGCCGAGCCGTGCTGCGCCTGCGCCATGCAGTGGCGCTCGCCGGCGTTGATCGAGGCCGCGAGCCCGAGGCTGCCGGAGAGTTCGGTCGCTTCATCCGAGAGGATGTCGCCGTACATGTTGGTGGTCAGCACCACGTCGAAGCGGGCCGCGTCGCGCACCAGCAGCGCCGCCATGGAGTCGATCAGCTGCTCCTCGTAGGCGACGTCCTTGAACTGCGCGGCAATTTTCCTGACTTCCTGCAGGAACAGGCCCTCGGTCACCTTCAGGACGTTGACCTTGTTCACCGCGGTCACCTTCTTTCGCCGCGCGCGCGCCATCTCGAAGGCGGCAAGGGCGATGCGCCGCGAGCCCTGCGCGGTGATCTTGCGCACCGAGAGCGCCACGTCCGGCGTCGGCATGAACTCGCCGCTGCCGACGTGCATGTTGCGGTCGGCGTAGAAGCCCTCGGTGTTCTCGCGCACGATGACGAGGTCCATCGGCGTGCGGCCCCAGTGCGGCAGCCCCTTGCGCGAGCGCGCGGGACGGATGTTGGCGTAGAGGTCGAGCGCGATGCGCGTGTCGCCGGAAGGATTGGCGCCGCCCTGCGCGCGCGGCGGGTAGTCGAGATGCGAGACCGGGCCGATGATGATGCCGTCGGCGGCGCGGCAGGCTTCCAGCACGCGCGCGGGGAATGTCGAACCCTCTTTCTTGAGGCTCGCATGTCCGATTTCATGGGTTTCGAAGGCCAGGCCGAGATTCAGTTTTTTCAGGACGGCAACCGTCACAGCGGTTATTTCCGGCCCGATGCCATCCCCGGGAAGAACGACGAGCTTCATGCGACCCGATTCTCCTCGATCGGCGGCTTGCCGTTCAGCACGTCGACCGCCTGCTCCGCGACCTTGAGCGCGCTGCGGATCTGCGTTTCCTCGGTGCCGCCCGCGGCGTGCGGGGTGCAGACCACGTTCGGCAGCTCGAGCAGGCGGCTCTCGACGCGCGGCGTCTCCACTTCCCAGACGTCGATGCCGGCGCCGAACAGCCTGCCGGCCTTGAGCGCGTCGTAGAGCGCCGCCTCGTCGAGCACGCCGCCGCGGCAGGTGTTGACCAGGATCGCGGTCGGCTTCATCAGCGCCAGCTCGCGCCTGCCGATGAGGTATTTCGTTTCTTCGTTCAGCGGGACGTGCAAGGTCACCAGGTCCGCGACCCGCAGAAGATCGTCGAGTTTTTCCGCTTGCTGAAAGGAGATTTTCTTGTGAGGGTCGTAACCCAGCACCTTGCAGTCGAACGCGGCCTGCCACTTATGCGCGACCCGTACGCCGATGTTGCCGACGCCGACGATGCCGACCGTCTTGCCCCACATCTCGACGCCGAGGATCTTCGTCCGGTCCATCTTCTCCAGCGACCGGATGCGCCGGTCGAGCTCGGCGATGCGGCGACCGACCGCGATGGCGAGGCCGATCGCCAGCTCGGCGACCGCTTCCTTGTTGACGCCGGGCGTGCGCACCACCGGGATGCCGTGCTTCTTCGCCGCGGCGACGTCGATGTTGTCGTAGCCGACGCCCTGCTTGGAGATGATCTTCACCTTCTTCGCGCGCGCGAGTTCCTCGGCCCTGATCTTCGAGCCGCGCACCATCACCCCGTCGGCTTCCTCGGGCCAGTTCTTCACCCTCGGATCGTCCCAGCGGACCACCTCGTGGTACTTCGCCGCGAATTCAACTCCCGCGGGGTGGATCGAATCGAGGATGTAGATTTTCATAGGAGAAACGGTACTCCGCTCCGCTCGCATACGGCTTTTATCTTGCTTAACAATGCCTCTGGTATCGGAATCCCATCTTTGAGTCGCGCGGCCCGGGAAGCGCGCTCGGGATCGCCGGGCACCAGCACCGGCAGTGCCGGGTCGACTGGCGGCGTCGCGTGCAGCACGTCGATCGCCGCGTCGAGGTCGTTTTCGAATGCCCCTTCGGGCCGGAACGCCTTCGGGTCGATCGCGAGGAAGAAGTGACCGAGGCGGTCGGGATCGGACGATTTCTGCGTCTTGTTTCTTATTGGAGAGAAGCTTCCTCCGGAGAGCGTGCCGCCGAGGATATGGCCCATCATCGCCAGGCCGTAGCCCTTGTGGCTCGACATCTCGGCCGTGCCGCCGAGCGGCGTCTGCCCGCCGCCGCCTTCCTTGTCGTAGATGATCTTCAGCGCGGCCTTCGGGTCGCGCACCGCCTCGCCCTTGCCGTCGAGCACCCAGCCCGGCGGCAGCGTCTTGCCGTTCAGCTCGTAGACCTTGATCTTGTTGTTGGCGACGCTGGAAGTCGCCATGTCGAGCAGGAACGGCGCGTTGCGCTTCGTCGGCGCGGCAAAAGCGATCGGGTTGGTGCCGAGCACCGGCACCGCGGCGCGCGTCGGCACGACCGCGATCGCACGCGTGCAGCTCGTCACCATGCCGACGAAGCCGGCGCGCGACGCCATCGCCGCGTAGTAGCCGGCGGCGCCGAAGTGGTGCGAGTTGAAGACCGTCACGACGCCGACGCCCATGGCGCGCGCCTTGTCGATCGCCAGCGCCATGCCCATCACCGCGGCGGGATGGCCGAGGCCGGCGCCGGCATCGACCATGCCGGTGACCGGCGTCTCCTTGACGACCTTGGGGCGCGCCTTGACGTTCAGCTTGCCGCGCGCCTTGAAGGCCTCGTAGTCGACCAGCATCTGCACGCCGTGCGAGTCGACGCCGGCGAGGTCGGTCTCGAGCATCACCTCGACAGTGGTCCTGACGATGTCCGCATCCATGCCCCACGCCGTGAGCAGCGAGGAGATCTGCTCGCGGACCTTTTCCGCCGCAACCTTCATTCGCCCTTGATGCCGACGGCCCTGATGATCTCGGCCCACTGCTGCGATTCGGCGCGCATCGCCGCACCGAATTCCTCGGGCGTGTTGCCGACGACATCTGCACCGAGGTCGCCGATGCGCTTCACGATCTCCGGGTTTTTCAAGACCTGGATGACATCAACATGGATCTTCGAGACCACTTCCCTGGGCGTCGCGGCGGGCGCCAGAAGGCCGAACCAGTTCGTCAGCGAATACCCGGCCACGCCTGCCTCCTGCATCGTCGGCACTTCGGGGAGCAGCGGGCTCCTCTTCGGGCCCAGTACCGCGAGCGCCTTGAGCCGGCCGGACTTGATGTGCGGCGCCGACTGCACCAGGCTATCCATGGAGAGCATGACGCGGCCGCCGATCAGGTCGTTGATGCTCATCGAGCTGCCCTTGTAGGGGATGTGGATGAGGTCGATCCCGGCCTGGCGCTTGAAGAGCTCCATGGCGAGATGCGGCGCGCCGCCGGGGCCGGAGGAGCTGTAGGCGAGCTCGCCGGGCTTTTGCTTCGCCAGCGCGATCACCTCGCGCACGTTCGCCGCGGGCAGGGTCGGATTGGCCATGAACACGAAGTGCACGTCGACCACCTTGGTGATCGGCGCAAGCGCGCGCAGCGGATCGACGCTCATGCTGGCGTAGAGGTGCTGGTTGGCGGTCATGTTGCCCATCGTCGCCATGAACAGCGTGTGGCCGTCGGGCTCTGACTTCGCCGCGACCTCGGTGCCGATCGTGCCGCTCGCCCCGGCGCGGTTCTCGACCACCACGCCCTGCCCCCACGCTTCCTGGAGCTTCGCGCCGACCACCCGCGCGACGATGTCGGTGCCGCCGCCGGGCGGGAACGCAACGATGATTTTCACGGGCTTGGTGGGAAACGCCAGCGCGGCGTTCACCCAGAGGGCAAGAAGCAGGGAAAGACATTTCATGTGTTTACTCCGCCTGAATGCCGACGTCGCGCGCCACCTTGCCCCACTTCGCGAGCTCAGCGGAGATGAAGCGGCCGAATTCCGCCGGCGTCATGCGCACCGTCTCCGCGCCTTCGGACTCCATGCGCTTGCCGGTCTCCTTCGACTGCAGCACTTCCGTCATCGCGCCGTAGAGGCGCTCGAGCACCGGCTGCGGCGTTCCCGCCGGCGCGAGCACGCCCCACCAGTTCTGCGACTCGTAGCCCGGCAGCGTCTCGGCGATCGCCGGCACGTCGGGCAGCTGCGGGCTGCGCCTCGCGCCGCTCGTGCCGAGCGCCTTGAGGCGACCGCTCTTGATGTGCGGCACGACCTGGATCAGCGACGGCATGACGATCTGCGCCTGCCCGCCCATCACGTCGGCCATCGCCGGGCCGCCGCCCTTGTAGGGAATGTGAACCACGTCGATGCCGGCCTGGACCATGAACAGCGCCGCGGAAAGATGCTGGAAGCTGCCGACCCCGGCGGAAGCGTAGTTGAGCTTGCCCGGGTTCTTCTTCGCCAGCGCGATCAGCTCGGCCACCGTGTTCGCCGGCACCGAAGGATGGACGGTCAGCGCCGAAGGCCCGCGGCCGACGATGGTGATCGGCGCGAACGCGGTCGCCGGATCGTAGGGCAGCGTCTTGTAGAGCGCCGGCGCGAAGGCGTAGGCGACCGAGATGAGGAGCAGCGTGTAGCCGTCGGGAGCGGCCTTCGCCACGCCGTCGGTGCCGAGCACGCCGCCCGCACCGCCCTTGTTCTCGATCACCACCGACTGGCCGAGCGGACCGGCGAGCTGCGTGGCGAGCATCCTCGCCACGATGTCGTTGCTGCCGCCCGGGGGGAACGGCACGACCAGCCGGATCGGCTTGCTGGGATAGGTCTGCGCACAGCAAACCGAAGCGAAGGAGAAAGCGACGAGGGCGAGGAGCTTTTTCATTCCGCCTTCATCCCGGCATCCTTGACGAGCTTCGCGAACGCATCGGCCTCGGAACGGATGTAGGCCGTGAACTCCTCGGGCGAGGCGCTCGCCCGCATCTCGATGCCGCGCTCGGCGTAGCGCCTGACGAACTCCGGGTTCGCCATGATTTTCCTGATCTCGCCATTCAACCTCGAGACGATTTCGCGCGGCACGCCGGCGGGGGCGACGATGCCGTTCCAGGTCACGTCCTCGTAGCCCTTGAGGCCCGACTCGTCGAGCGTCGGCACCTCGGCAAAGAGCGGCGAGCGCTCGAGCGTGGTGACGGCGAGCGCGCGCAGCTTGCCGCCGCGCACGTGGCCCGCCGAGGTGCTCACCTGGTCGAACATCATCGTGATCTGGCCGCCCATGACGTCGACCAGCGCCTGCGCGTTGCCCTTGTACATCACGTGCAGGAGCTTCGTGCCGGTCATGCGCATGAAGAGCTCGGTGGCGACATGGCCCGTCGAGCCATTACCCGAGCTGCCGTAGCTCACCTTTCCGGGGTTCGCCTTGGCGTACGCGATCAGCTCGCCGACGCTGCGCGCCTCGAATGAAGCGTTGACGACGAGGAGCTGCGGGATACGGCAGACGAGGCTCACGCCGGTGAAGTCGGTGCGCGGGTCGTAGCCGGCGCTCGTCATGATCCCCGGCACGCGCGCGAAGGTGACCGCGACCGACAGGAGCGTGTAGCCGTCGGCCGGCGAATTCTTCACCGCCTGCGTGCCGACGATGGCGCCGATGCCGGGGCGGTTCTCGACGATGACCTGCTGGCCGAGGCCCTTGGCCAGCTCCTCGCCGACCGCGCGCGCGACGAGGTCCTGGTTGCCGCCCGGGACGAGCGGCACGACGATGCGGATCGGCTTGGCAGGATAGGTCTGCGCCAGGCTGAGCGGCAGCCATGCCGCCAGCAGGATCGAAAGAAGGAATCTCATCGGCAGATCGTATAGCTTCACAGCTTGAGGTCCCTGACCTGTTTCACCCGGCGCTGGCACTCGGCCATGAGGAAGCCGAGGTCGGTGCCGGTCGAGACGTAGAGCGCGCCCATCTTGACGAACTGCGCGACGAGATCGGGGCGCGAAGAGAGGCCGCCGACGCCGACGTGCTTGCCGCGCTTGCGGCACGCGGCGATGGTGCGCTGGTAGGCGTCGCGCAGCTTCGGGTGGTCGTACTCGCCCGGGACGCCGAGATCGGCCAGGAGGTCGTTGCTGCCGATCATCACCATGTCGACGCCGTCGACGGCGATGATCTCTTCCATCGCCGCGAGCGAGGCCGCCGACTCGAACTGCACCATGACCGTGGTCGCCTCGTTCAGCGCCGGCAGCGCCTGCGCCGCGGGCACGCTGCGGTAGCCGAGCTGCGGCAGGCCGCCGGAGAGGCCGCGGCTGCCGAGCGGCGGGTACTTCGCCGCGTCGACCACGGCGCGCGCCTCGGCCGCGGAGCGCACGCCCGGCGCGATCACGCCAAGCGCGCCGCCGTCGAGCACGCGCGAGATGTACTCTGGCGTGTTCGCCGGTACGCGCACGAAGGCAGGCACGCCGGCCTCGAGCGCCATGATGCAAAGCTGGCCGGTGGTCTCCATCGAGAAGCTCGAATGCTCGAGGTCGATGTAGAGGCTGTCGAAGCCCGCGGTCTTGGCGATGCGCACGATCTCGACCGTCGGCACCAGGCGCACGGTGATCGAGGCGACGACTTCGCCGCGTTGTAGCTTTTCCTTGACGCTGTTGCTCACAACGTCGGGCGACTGCGACATCGCGACCCCTCGAAGCGACACTCTGCGGCCATTCTAGCCGCGCAACGCAGCGTGGCATGGGGCTTGCAGCAGGGTGTACTTCGCTCACACGAGCACCCAACCAGGAGATACTGCATGCGCAAGCTTCTGCAAGTCGTCGTTGCCGGCCTCGCGGCCGTTTCGTTCAGCGCCCTCGCGGCGGACAAGACCGAGGTCGACGCCAACACCAAGATCCAGGGCGACGCCAAGACCGAGAAGTCCACCGGCAGCCACGCCAACTCGGCGGGCAACGCCGGCGTCGGTGCGAGCACCGAGATCAAGACCGACAAGATGAGCAAGAAGAAGAACAAGAAAGAGAAGCGCGCCACTTCCGGCGCCGGCGGCACCACGGCGCCCATGACCAAGGACGAACCCGCTCCCGCGCCGGCCCCGGAGAAGAAGACCAACTAAGCGCAGTACTTTCCTCGCACGAAGGGCGGGCCGAGTCCCGCCCTTTTTTATTGCCCCTTGCCGGCGCTCATCTGGCGAAGCAGCAGGGCCGCTGGTGCGTAGCCGCCATCCGCGGACTTGGTCAGCCAGCCGATTGCCTGGCGCTCGTCCTTGACGATGACGCCGCGACCCTGCGCGTACATGAGGGCGAGGTTGTACTGCGCGTAGGCGTCGCCCTGCGTCGCCGCGCGCTGGATCCACTTCACCGCCTCGGCGTCGTCCTGGGCGACGCCGCTGCCCTTCAGGTACATGACGCCGAGGTTGGATTGCGCGCCGACCAGTCCCTGCTCGGCGGCGAGCCGGTACCACTTGACCGCCTCGGCCGGATTGGCGGGCGCGCCGCGCCCGTTCGCGAGCATGAAGCCGACGTTGTTCTGCGCCACCGCGTCGCCGGCGTCGGCCGCCTTGCGATACCAGCGAAGCGCCATGGTCGCGTCCTCGGGCACGCCCCGCCCTTCCTTGTACAGGTGGCCCAGCGAGACCTGCGCCCGCGGATGGCCCTGGTCGGCGGCGCGCAGCAGCCAGCTTGCCGCGACCGCGTCGTTGCGCCGCAAACCGAGCCCGTCCGCGTACTGCATCGCCATGCGGTATTGCGCTTCGGCGTTGCCGGCGTCCGCCAGCGGGCGGAGCTCGGCCGCGGCGGCGTTGTAGTCGCCGCGCCCGATGGCATCCCAGTAGCCGCGCAGCTCGCCCTGCGCCTCGGCGGCGAGCGGCGCGAGCAGAAGAAGGACCGCTAGAAAACGCGCGTGGATTACTGGTCCCGCCGGGGCTTGCCGTCGCCGGAGATGGCCTCGACCAGCTGCCACATCGTCTGGTCGGCCCAGAAATCCGGGTCGGCCTCGATGCGGCGATCGCCCTCGGCCCGCACGTCGGGCTTGATGCGCTGGCGCTCGCAGAAGCCGTGCCAGAACTGCTTGATCTCTTCGGCGCTCATCGGAATCATGGGCAGATTCTACAAAAAAAAGGCGGGCCGAAGCCCGCCTTTCCTGTGCCGCTGCGAGGCAGCTACTTCTGCTTCGTGCCGCCGCTGGCCGACTTGCCGTCGGTGCTCTTGCTGACCTTCTCGGCCGTGTTGTGCGTGTCGATCTTGGCCATCACCTTGAGGTATTCCATGCGGCTGAGCTTGCCGTCCTTGTTGGTGTCGGCCTCGGCGAAGCGCTTGGCGAGGTCCCGATTGCCAGCCGCCTCGGCCTTCGAG
Organism: Burkholderiales bacterium; assembly: GCA_035607175.1. GTDB lineage: Bacteria > Pseudomonadota > Gammaproteobacteria > Burkholderiales > SG8-39 > SCGC-AG-212-J23. The sequence goes on along the minus strand of DATNCP010000094.1, from coordinate 6,391 downwards.
AGGTAGCCGTCGTTGTTCTTGTCCAGCACGCGGAACGACGAATCGTTGTTCAGCGCGCCGCCTTTTTCCTGCTGTTTCTCAATGACGTTGTCGGCCGCGTAGGCAGTGCCTACCGCCAGGGCGAACGCCGCGCCCACGATCGCTAGCTTCTTCATGTGCAGTCTCCAGTTAAAAGAACCCATGGGATTCTCCAAGCTGCAAGCTGCATGCCAGCGGATGCGGCCGTAGTCTAGACGGGCTCCATGCCGTGCTTGCGCAGCACGGCGGCCGAAGAAGCGAGGAAGGCCAGCCATGCCCGGGCGGCGTCGGCCTGCTTCGCCCCGGCCTGCACCCCGCCGGAGAACGTCGTCATGATCTGGATGTCGGCCGGCAGGGGTCCGACGATGTCGGTGCCGGCCGAGAACGGCAGCAACTCGCTCATCTGCTGGAAGCCGATTTCCGCCTCGCCGCGCGCGACCAGCGGGCCGACCGCCGTGCCGGGGGGTGTCTGCGTGCTCTTCGGCTTGAGCTCGTCGGCGATGCCCCATTTCTGGAACAGCTCCACCAGGTACACGCCGCTCGGGCCGCTCGAATAGGCGATCGATTTCGCCGCGCGCAGCGCGCGCTTCAGCGCCTCGCCCGAGCCGATGTCCGGGCGCTTCGCGCCCTTCTTCACCGCGACCGCGACGCCGGACCTGGCGAGATCGACCACCAGCGAGACCTTGCCCAGGGATTTCAGCTCGCCGAGCGCCTTCTGCGACGCGATGACCACGTCGGCGCTCTCGCCCGCCTTGACGCGCTTCAGGATGTCGACCATGCCGAGCCACTCGGTGTCGACCTTGTGCTTCGCTTTCGCCTCGAAGGCCGGAACGAGCTCGAGATAGGCTTCCTTGATCGCGAGGGAGGACAGGACGCGCATGCGTCCCCGATTCTAGACGACTGTTTCTTCCTCGGCCTCGAGCTCGGCGGTTTCGTCCTGCAGGTCGGCGTTCTCGTCTTCTTCCTCGGGCCGGGCCTGCTTCGCGGCGAACAGGCCGAGCCGCATCTGGTCATCCTTGGTCGTCGGATAGATGGGCGAGAGCCAGTGCAGGAATTCGGCGAGCAGCGCCAGCCGCTCGGGGTGCAGGCAGGTGGTGGCGCGCACATCGGCGAAAGCGGCGCCGAGCTGCGTGCGGCTGGTGCGATCGGGGATCAGGTCGAGCACGCGGTAAACCCTCGCTGCGTCCATGGCCACCTCCTCTGGTGAGTGACGAGGGCGAGCGTAGCCAGTGCGCGGCGCGATTCCTAGCGCGGATTCCCGCTTCGTGGTGGCGGCGAAACGCTACAGCGCTGTCGCCGGAAAACGGCCTACTTCTTCTCCTCGGCCGCGGGCGCGGCCTTCTTGTGCTTCGCGTCGCGCCTCGCCTGGCGCTCCTCGCGGCGGTGCTCGCGCTCGGCGCGGCGCTCCGCGCGCTTTTCCGCCCGCGTCTGCTTCTTCTTCTCCGCCTTGTCCTCCTGGGCGAATGCGGGCAGGGCTGGCGCGGCGAGGACGGCCGACAACAGCAGGACGATGGCTTTTTTCATCAGTCGATCCTCGCGCCGGCGGCCTTGACGATGCGTTCCATGCGGGCGAAATCGCCCTCCAGCAGCCTGGCGAACGCCTGCGGCGAAAGCGCGCTCGGCTCGACCCCCTGCTTCGCCAGGCGATCGAGGATCGCCGGGTCCTTGAGCAGCGCGCCCACCGCGGCGTTCATCTCGTCCACCGTCGCCTTCGGCATGCCCGCCGGGCCGAGCAGGCCGATCCATGAATCGAACTCGTAGCCCGCGAGCCCGCTCTCGGCGATGGTCGGCAGCTCCGGCGCGAACTTGGAGCGCTTCGAGCCGCTTACCCCGAGCATCTTGAAGCGCGCATCCTTGGCGAAGGGCAGCGCGCCGATCGTCGAGGCCATGACCGCGTGCGCCCGGCCGACCATGACTTCCTGGATGGCTTCGTTGGTCGCCTTGAACGGGATGTGCACCATCTCGACGCCGGCGAGGCTGGTGAAGTACGCCATCGAAAGGTGCGTTGCGCTGCCGGTGCCGGCCGAGGCGAAGTTGTACTTGCCAGGTACTTTTTTCAGAAAAGCAATCAGTTCCTGGACGGATCTCACCGGCAGGTCGCCGTTGATCATCAGCACGTAGTCGACGTTGCCGATATGCGCCACCGGCGTGAAATCGCGCAGCGGGTGGTACGGCAGCTTGGCGTAGACATGGCCGGTGATGGTGTGGCTCGCGGCCGCGAGCAGCAGCGTGGTGCCGTCGGGCGCGCTCTTCGACACCGAGGCGTTGCCGATGGTGCCGCCCGCGCCGGTGCGGTTCTCGACGATCACGGTGCGGCCGATCTTCGCGCCGAATTCGGCACTGATCGAGCGGGCGATGATGTCCTGCACGCCGCCGGCGGCGAACGGCACGACGATGCGCACGGTCTGGCTCTCGCAAGCCAACGGCATCGCCAGCGCCGCGAGTAGACTTGCCAGCTTCCAAAAGGAGGCCTTCATGGCGAAAGCATACTGGATTACCTGCTACCGCTCGATCAAGAACCCCGACGCGCTCGCCGCCTATGCCAAGCTCGCCGGCCCCTCCATCCAGGCGGCGGGCGGCAGGTTCCTGGTGCGCGGCACGCCGGCCAAGACCTACGAGGCGGGCATGAACCAGCGCACCGTGGTCACCGAGTGGGAGAGCGTCGCCGCGGCCGTCGCCGGCCACGACAGCCCGGGCTACAAGGAGGCGCTGCGGGTGCTCGGCGATGCCGCCGAGCGCGACATCCGGATCGTCGAGGCCGCCGGCTAGGCCCCGGCGCGGATCCGCGCCATGACGCTGGCGACGATCCGGTCGCAGCGCTCGCCGGCGAAGCCGAACGCGTCCTCGCACGCGAGGTCGATCTCTGCCGCGAGCGACTCGCGCAAGAGGCTCCTCGCGCGGAAGAAGCGCGAGCGCACGGTCGCCGCCGGAACGTTCAGCACGTCGGCGGTTTCCTCGACCGACAGCTCCTCGACCGCGCGCAGCATGAACACCGGGCGGTACGCATCGGGAAGCGCGTCGATGCGCTTCTCCAGCAGTTTTCTCATCTCGGCGCGCTCGGCGGAGCGCTCGGGTCCCTTGCTCATGTTTCCTTCCGGGATTTCGTTGATTTCCTCGACGCTGTCGCTCGAGCGCAGCGGCACGATGGCGTGGCGGCGCTTGCTCTTGCGCAGCCGCTGCAGCGCCTCGTTGGCGACGATGCGCGCCAGCCAGGTCGAGACCTTGGCCTCGCCGCGGAACTTGCCCATCGCCTGGTAGGCCAGGACATAGGCGTCCTGCAGCGCGTCCTCGGCCTCGGCGTCGTCGTGCAGGATCGCCCGCGCGGTGCGGAACAGCATCCGGTTGTGCTGGCGCATCAGGGCCTCGAATTCGGCGCTGTCGGCGGTGCGAGTAGACGTTGTTTTCATGGGGTCTTTCCTGGGTTACGCTGTATTCGATGACGCCACTTGCCGCCGCGTTCCCGAGGTCTGGGGACCTTACAACGGCTCGATTCTCCAACAGTTTCGTGGACGAGCTGCCGGCCGACCCTGTCACGACCAACGTGCCGCGCCAGGTGAGCGGCGCCGCCTACACGCGCGTCGATCCGACCCCCGTGGCGGCGCCGAAGCTGCTCGCTTGGTCACAGGATCTCGGGAATTTCCTGGGAATTTCCAGTCCCGGAGCGACGGAAATCCTCTCCGGGAATCGCATCGTTCCCGGTATGAAGCCATTCGCCGCGCGTTACGGCGGGCATCAATTCGGCAACTGGGCGGGCCAGCTCGGCGACGGCCGCGCGATCACGCTGGGAGAGATCGGCGGCCAGGAGCTGCAGCTCAAGGGCGCGGGCCTCACGCCCTACTCCCGCACCGCGGACGGCCGCGCGGTGCTGCGCTCGTCGCTGCGCGAATTCCTCTGCAGCGAGGCGATGCACTGGCTCGGCGTGCCGACCACCCGCGCGCTGTCGCTCGTCGCCACCGGCGAGCCGGTGATCCGCGACATGTTCTACGACGGCCATCCCGCGCCCGAGCCCGGCGCGATCGTCTGCCGCGTCGCGCCCTCGTTCGTGCGCTTCGGCAACTTCCAGATCCTCGAGGAAGACCTCAAGAGGAAGCTCGCCGACTATGTGATCCGTCATCACTATCCTGGCTCGAGCCATGCAGATTTTTTCCAGGAAGTCTGCCGCCGCACCGCGCTCCTGATGGTCGACTGGATGCGCCTCGGCTTCGTCCACGGGGTGATGAACACCGACAACCTCTCGATCCTCGGCGTGACCATCGACTACGGCCCCTACGGCTGGCTCGAGGGCTACGACCCGCAGTGGACGCCGAACACCACCGACCTCCCGGGTCGGCGCTACTGCTACGGCAACCAGCCGCAGGTCGCGCTATGGAACCTGACGCGCCTCGCGGAAGCCCTGGTGGGATTTGTCGAAAAAGAAAAGCTCGAAAAGGCGCTCGAGCTCTACATCGAGACCTATCAGGAACGGATGACGAAGGCTCTGGCGGACAAGCTCGGGCTCGACGCGGTGGACGAGCCGGTGATGACCGGGCTCTTCAGCGTGCTCGGCGGTTCGGAGACCGACTTCACGCTCTTCTTCCGCAACCTGGCGAAGGTGGAGAAGCCTTCGGACGTCGAAGTGCTGCGGCCGGCTTTCTACGGCGAGCCCGACGCCGGCACGATCAGCTCGTGGCTCTCGCTCTATCTCGCCCACGCCAGACCGGGACGCGCCGAGCGCATGAACGCGGTGAACCCGAAGTACATCTTCCGCAATTACCTCGCGGTGCAGGCGATCGAGGCGCTGGAGAAAGGCGATGCGTCGGTGCTCGAGCGGCTGATGCGCGTCCTGGCGCGACCGTACGACGAACAACCGCAGGAAGAAGACCTCGCGGCCCGGCGGCCCGAGTGGGCCCGGGAGCGGGCGGGATGTTCCGCTCTGAGCTGCAGTTCCTAGCGAATCCAGTCGTCGATCAGGGCTTCGTAGATCGCGACCGCTTCGCCGATCCGCTCCATGTTGCAATACTCGTCGGTCTGGTGCGCCATCTGCGCCTCGCCCGGCCCAAGCACCACGGTCGGCGCGCCGGCGTAGACCTTGAGCAGGTTGGCTGCGTCGGTCATGTAGGTCGCGGTGCGCGCCTTGGGCCTCTTGCCGAGCACCGGCTTGCAGATCTCGAACACGCGCTGCATCCATTCGTCGTCGGGCGCGGTCCACACCGGCGGCAGATCCGAGAAGACGTCAACTTCTGCTTTTCCCATCAACGTTTTCAGACGTGAAATGAGTTTCTTGTGATCCACTCCGGGCACGGTGCGGATGTCTACGCCGATCTTCGCCAGGTCGGGCACCAGGTTCACGCCGCTGCCGCCCTCGAAAGTGCCGACGTTCATCGTCGGCTCGCCCATGATGGGATGCTTCTTCGCCTTGAAGTCGAACTCCTCGAGCTTCGCCACCGCGCGCGCCGCCTTGTAGACCGCGTTCTCGCCGAGGTGCGGCATCGAGCCGTGCGCCGAGACGCCGCGGAACGAGGCGTTGAACTTGAGCGAGCCCTTGTGGCCGACGAACGGGTAGTTCGAGGTCGGCTCGCCGACGACGATCGCGCCCGCCTTGCCGAGCAGCTGGGTCTCGGCGAGCTTCTTCGAGCCGATGCAGCCGCCCTCCTCGGCGGCGGTGAGGACGATCACCACGCCGGGCGTGCCGGAGAGCTTCTTCGCCATGGTGCGAGCCGCGATCAGGATCGCGGCGACGCCGGCCTTCATGTCGGAGCTGCCGCGGCCGTAGAGCTTGTCGCCGGCGGTCTCGCCCGAGAACGGGTCGTGCGCCCACTTGCGCGTACCGAGCGAGACGACGTCGAGATGCCCGGTCAGGCAAAGCGGCGCCTTTGCGTCTGAGCCGCCGCCGCGCGCGATGACGCTGGTGCGGCTGTCGGCGTACTCGTGGTACTCGACCTTGTAGCCCCACTCCTGGAGCATCGCGCCGGCGTGGCGGGCGCAGTCGCGCTCGCGGCCGGGCGGGTTGATGGTGTCGAACTGCAGCAGGGTCCTGGTGAGGGCGATGGCGTCCATGGGCTCGATTATTGCAACTGAACGGGCATGAAATCCATGGCATGGGCGCTACTTCTTTTCTCCGCCCTCGCGTTCGCGCAGGACGCGAAAGAGGGCGCGAAGCCGAGCGACGGCGCGATCAGGGGCGGCTCGGTGCAGCCCGGCGAGAGGTCCGGCACGCCCGATGGCCGCGCCACCCCCGCGCCTTCGCCGCGCGGTGCGGAGCGCTGCAACGAACTCTCCGGGACGCTGCGCGACCAGTGCCTCGAACAGGAGCGCAAGGCTTCGGCCGGCGCGACGCGCGCCCCCGGAGAGCCGCCGCCCCAGAACCCGAATTCGGGGTCAGGGTCGCAATTCA
>DATNCP010000074.1:0-12927 GCA_035607175.1 Burkholderiales bacterium | reverse complement strand
TTTTTTATTGAGGAAAGTGTTTACACCAACTATTGGTAGCTCGCCAGTATGTTTCTGATGTTCGTAGAATAGACTTTCTTCCTGTATCTTATTTCTTTGATACATTCTTTCCATAGCTCCAAGCACACCTCCCCTTTCGGTCAGGCGATCAAATTCGCTGAGAACCGCTTTTTCAACAAGATCCGTTAATTCCTCAATAAGAAAAGCTCCCTGGTTGGGATTTTCATTTTTTGCCGTGCCCAACTCCCGGTTGATGATCAGCTGTATAGCCATTGCCCTGCGAACACTTTCTTCAGTAGGTGTGGTGATCGCTTCATCGTAGGCGTTGGTATGCAGTGAATTCGTGTTGTCGTAGGTCGAGATCAGCGCCTGCAGCGTGGTGCGGATGTCGTTGAACGCGATCTCCTGGGCATGCAGCGAGCGGCCCGAGGTCTGCGAGTGGAATTTCAGCTTCTGGCTGCGCTCGTTCGCGCCGTAGCGCTTCTTCATCGCCACCGCCCAGATGCGCCGCGCCACGCGGCCCAGCACCGCGTACTCGGGGTCCATGCCGTAGGAAAAGAAGAACGACAGGTTGGGCGCGAAATCGTCGATCTTCATGCCGCGCGCGAGATAGGCCTCGACGAAGGTGAAGCCGTTGGCGAGCGTGAAGGCGAGCTGCGAGATCGGGTTCGCCCCGGCCTCGGCGATGTGGTAGCCCGAGATCGACACCGAGTAGAAGTTCCTCACCTTGTTGGCGATGAAGTACTCCTGGATGTCGCCCATCACCTTGAGCGAGAACTCGGTGGAGAAGATGCAGGTGTTCTGCCCCTGGTCTTCCTTGAGGATGTCGGCCTGGACGGTGCCGCGCACCGCCGACAGGGTCTTCGCCCTGATGTCCTGGAGTTCCCGGTCGGTCGGTTTCCGGCCGAGCTTCTCCACCTGCTGATCGATGGCGGTGTTGAAGAACATCGCCAGAATGGTCGGCGCCGGGCCGTTGATGGTCATCGACACCGAGGTCGCCGGGTCGCAGAGGTCGAAGCCGGCGTAGAGCGCCTTCATGTCGTCCAGCGTGGCGATGGAGACGCCGGAGTTGCCGACCTTGCCGTAGATGTCGGGACGCTCGTCGGGATCGAAGCCGTAGAGCGTCACCGAGTCGAACGCGGTCGACAGGCGCTTCGCCGGCAGCTCCCTGGAGAGCAGGTGGAAGCGCTTGTTGGTGCGGAACGGATCGCCCTCGCCCGCGAACATCCGCGTCGGGTCCTCGTTCTCGCGCTTGAAGTGGAACACACCGGCGGTGAACGGGAATTCGCCCGGCAGGTTCTCGCGCAGTCGCCAGCGCAGCAGCTCGCCGTGGTCCTCGAACTTCGGCAGCGCCACTTTCGGCACGTGCGTGCCCGAGAGCGAGGTCGACGTCAGCGCGGTGCGGAGCTCCTTGTCCCTCACCTTCACGACCTGCTCGTCGCCGGAATAAGCTTTGACCGTATCGGCCCAGGTCTCGAGCAGCTTTTCCGCGTCGGCATCCAGCCTGCGCGCCTGGATGAGATTCTCCAGCTCGGGAATCTTCTTCCCGGTCATTTCCTGGGCGGCGGCAAGCTGCTGCCGTTCGCGCGCCACCCTGGCCTGCTTCCCTGAATGCTCGAGGTAGCCGCGCACGCTCTCCGCAATCTCGGCGAGGTAGCGTTGACGCTGCGGCGGAATGACGACATGGACCGCCGAAGGAAGCTTGCCCGCGGGCCGCGGCAGCTTGCCGCCCTTCAAACCAAGCTTCTCCGCCACCGCGTGGTAGAGCGCGGTCACGCCATCGTCGTTGAAGCGCGCGGCGATGGTGCCGAACACCGGCATGTCCTCGGCCGGGGTGCGGAACGCCTCGCGGTTCCTCTGCAGCTGCTTGCGCACGTCCCGCAGCGCGTCCTCGGCGCCCCGCCGGTCGAACTTGTTGATCGCGACGAAATCGGCGAAGTCGAGCATGTCGATCTTCTCGAGCTGGCTCGCGGCACCGAACTCCGGCGTCATGACGTAGAGCGACGCGTCGACGTGCGGCACGATCGCCGCATCGCCCTGGCCGATGCCCGCGGTCTCGACCATGATGAGCTCGTAGCCCGCGGCTTTGCACGCGGCGATGGCGTCGCCGAGCGCCGCCGAGATCTCCTTGCCGGTATCGCGCGTCGCGAGCGAGCGCATGAAGGTGGCGGGGCCGTGGATCGCGTTCATCCGGATGCGGTCGCCGAGCAGCGCGCCGCCGGTCTTGCGCCGCGTCGGGTCGACCGAGAGCACCGCGATCTTCAGCTTGTCGCCGTGGTCGAGCCGGAAGCGGCGCACCAGCTCGTCGGTGAGCGAGCTCTTGCCCGCGCCGCCGGTGCCGGTGATGCCGAGCACGGGAACCGTCTTGCCTTTCGCTTTTTCATGGATCTTCTTCGGATCCAGGACCTTCAATTCCAGCGCGGTGATCGTCTGCGCAAGCGTCTTCGGATCCTTGGTCGAAGGATCAAAATCGCAGCGCGCCAGCATGTCGTTGATCATGCCCTGCAGGCCCATGCGCTGGCCGTCCTCGGGCGAGTAGATGCGCGTCACGCCGTATTCCTGCAGCTCGCGGATCTCGTCGGCGACGATCACGCCGCCGCCGCCGCCGAACAGCTTGATGTGGGCGCCGCCGCGCTGCTTGAGGAGGTCGAGCATGTATTTGAAGAACTCGACGTGCCCGCCCTGGTAGGAGGAGACGGCGATGCCCTGCACGTCTTCCTGCAGCGCCGCGGTGACGATCTCGTCGACCGAGCGGTTGTGGCCGAGGTGGATCACTTCGGCGCCCGAGGACTGCAGGATGCGCCGCATGATGTTGATCGACGCGTCGTGGCCGTCGAACAGGCTCGCGGCGGTGACGAAGCGGATCTTGTGCTTCGCCTTGTAGGTGAGCTTTCCCGAGTCGGAGAGGTCAGTCATTTAGGAGACCGAGAAGCCGGTCATGCGGCCGGCCGCTCCGCTAGCCTAGTTGACGTTTACGTCAACGTCAACCTGGCCGAATCTCGCCTCAGTCCCGGTACGACGGGTCGCGCGCATCGACCATGCGCTGCAGGGCGGCGAAGACGTCCTCGCAGGTGCGCTTTTCGCCCTGCCCCGACTCGCGCACCGACTGCGCGATGGCGGCCGGCGTCACCGGGTAGATCGCGCCCGCGGAGGCGGCCGCGATCTGCACGTCGCAGGCGCGCTGCAGCGTCCAGAGCGTCAGGAAGGCTTGCGCCACGTCGCGCCCCCAGGCGAGCAGGCCGTGGTTGCGCAGGATCACTGCGCGCTTGTCGCCGATGTCGCGCACCAGGCGCTCCTTCTCGCCCGGCTCGACCGAGATGCCCTCGAAGTCGTGGTACGCGAGCTCGCCCTGCAGCATCGCGCCGTAGAAGTTGTGCGGCGACAGGCCGTCCTTCAGGCAGGCGACCGCCATGCCGGTAGTCGTGTGCGTGTGCATCACGCAATGCGCCTCGGGCTGCGATTCGTGCAGCGCGGAATGGATCACGTAGCCGGCGCGGTTCACCGGCCACTTCGTCTCGCGCAGCGTGTTGCCTTCGAGGTCGATGAGCAGCAGGCTCGAGGCCGTGATCTCGCTGTAGTGCAGGCCGAATGGATTGATGAGAAAGCGATGCTCGGGGCCCGGCACGCGCAGCGTGATGTGGTTGAAGATCAGCTGGTCCCAGCCGAGCATGTCGAAGATGCGGTAGGCGGCGGCGAGCTCGACGCGCGCCTTGCGCTCGGCCTCGCTCACCGGCAGGTCTTTCACCGGCCGCGCCTTGGTTTGCAGGTAGATGCTCATGGAACTCTCCTGAGGAGAGCGTCCAGTCTAGCGCGGAAACCGTTTCCCGAAATCGCGCAGCACCTCCCTCGCGCAGTTGTGCCCGGGCGCGCCGGTCACGCCGCCGCCCGGATGAGCGCCCGAGCCGCACAGGTAGAGCCCCCGCAGCGGGGTGCGGTAGTCCGCATGGCCCAGTACCGGCCGGGCGGCCCAGAGCTGATCGAGCGAGAGCTGGCCGTGGAAGATGTCGCCGCCGACGAGGCCGAACTCGCGCTCCAGGTCGGCGGGCGAGAGAGCGCTGTGGCCGAGCACGCTCGCCTTGAACCCCGGCGCGTGCGATTCGACGACGTCGAGGATGCGCTCCACCGCTTCGCTTTTTCGTGACTTCCAGTCCGCGTCGGGGTCGAAGTGCTGGCAGAAGAGGCTCGCCACGTGCGCCCCCTCGGGCGCCAGGCTGTCGTCGAGCGTGCTGGGGATCACCATCTCGACGATCGGCCGCCGCGCGATGCCGTCCGCGCGCGCATCGAGGTAGGCGCGATCCATGTAGTCGAGCGAGGGCGCCATGATGATCCCCGAGCCGTGATGCGGCCCCGCCTCCGGCAGCACCGAAAAGCGCGGCAGCGCGGAGAGCGCGACGTTCATGCGGAAAGTCCCCGAGGCGCACTTGTAGCGCGCCATGCGTTCGCGAAAGTCGCGGTCGAGGCGCGACGGATCGACCAGCTTGAGGAAGAGCAGCTTGGGATTCACGTTGGCGATCACCGCGCGCGCAGCGATTTCCCTGCCGCTCTCGAGAACAACGGCCTGGTCGGAAATTCGCTGCACCGGCGCGTCGCATTCGATGTCGACCCCGAGCCGCCGCGCCTCGGCCGCGAGCGCCTGCGTGATCGCGCCCATGCCGCCGATGGCGTGACCCCAGATGCCGCGCTTGCCGTTGACCTCGCCGAAGCAGTGATGCAGCAGGACGTAGGCGGTGCCGGGGTGGTAGGGGCTCGCGTAGGCGCCGACGACCGCGTCGAAGCCGAACGCCGCCTTCACCGGCGCCGACTCGAACCAGTCCTCCAGCCAATCGGCGGCGCTGCGGGTGAATAGCCCGAGCAGGTCGCGGCGCGCCTCCAGGTCGAGCCGCTTCAGTTTCATCCCGGAAGAAAACAATCGGAGAAGGTCCCGCGCGCCGCCGCCGGCGTTGGGCGGCGTTTCGAGCGCCATGGCGCGCAGCACGTCGGCGATGCGCTCGAGACTTCTCCAGTAGGCAGGAAGGCGCTTGGCATCGCGCGCCGAGAAGCGGGCAAACTCATGCTGAGTCGCTTCGAGTCCGCCACCCACCTTCAAATAGTTATTGGTTAAGGGAAGAAAATTGGACAGAGGCCGCTCGACGATCCTCAGTCCATGCTCGGCGAGCCGCAGGTCGCGGATCACCTTCGCCTGCAGCAGGCTCACCGTGTAGGCGGCGACCGAATTGCGGAAGCCGGGATGAAATTCCTCGGTCACCGCGGCGCCGCCGACCACGGGGCGGCGCTCGAGCATCTTCACCTTGAGCCCCGCCCTGGCGAGGTAGCAGGCGCAGGTGAGGCCGTTGTGGCCGGCGCCGACGACGACCGCGTCGTAGCGCACGGTCGTTATTCCACCGTCACTGACTTCGCCAGGTTCCTCGGCTTGTCGACATCGGTGCCCCGAGCAAGCGCGGTGTGGTACGCGAGGAGCTGCAGCGGCACGACGTGCAGGATCGGGGAGAGCGACCCGTAGTGCTCGGGCAGGCGGATGACGTGCACTCCCTCGGAAGGGGAGATGCGCGTGTCCGCGTCGGTCAGCACGTACAGCTCACCGCCCCGCGCGCGGACCTCCTGCATGTTCGACTTCACCTTGTCGAGCAACGCGTCGTTGGGCGCAACCGTGACTACCGGCATCTCGGCGGTGACGAGCGCAAGCGGCCCGTGCTTGAGCTCCCCGGCCGGATAGGCCTCGGCGTGGATGTAGGAGATCTCCTTCAGCTTGAGCGCGCCTTCCAGCGCGATCGGGTAGTGCAAGCCGCGGCCGAGGAAGAGCGCGTGCTCCTTCTTCGCGAAGCGCTCGGCCCAGGCGATGAGCTGCGGCTCGAGGGCGAGCGCGGCGCCGAGGGCGTTGGGCAGGTGGCGCAGGCGCAGCAGGTGCTGCTGCTCCTCCTTGCGGGAAAGCTTCTTCCGCAGTTTTGCCAGCGTCAGCGCGAGGAGGAAGAGCGCGACCAGCTGGGTGGTGAAGGCCTTGGTGGACGCGACGCCGATCTCGACCCCGGCGTGCGTGAGGAACTTGAGCCGCGTCTCGCGCATCATGGCGCTGGTCGCGACGTTGCAGACCGCAAGCGTGCGCTTCTGACCGAGCGATTGGGCATGGCGCAGCGCGGCCAGCGTGTCGGCCGTCTCGCCCGACTGCGACACCACCACGACCAGCGTTGCCGGATCCGGAATGCTCTTGCGGTAGCGGTATTCGCTCGCGATCTCCACTTGGGTAGGCAGGTCGGCGATACCCTCCAGCCAGTATTTGGCGGTCATCCCCGAGTAGTAGCTCGTGCCGCAAGCGAGGACCAGCACCCTTTTCGCGCCACGCAGGATGCGCTCCGCGCCGGCGCCGAACAGCGCCGGCGTCACCGATTCGATTCCCTCGAGCGTGCCGGCAACCGCGGCCGGCTGCTCGAAGATCTCCTTCTGCATGTAGTGCCGGTACGGTCCGAGCTCCACGGTGGCACTCTCGGCTTTCACCGTTCGCAGCTCGCGCTTCGCCTGCCGGTCGGCGGCATCGAACACGCGATAGCCGTCCAGGCCGACCTCGGCGACGTCGCCCTCCTCCAGGTAGGCGATGCGGTCGGTCGTGCCCGCGAGCGCCATCGCGTCGGAGGCGAGGAAGTTCTCCTGCGCGCCCGCGCCGACCACCAGCGGGCTGCCGGCTCGGGCCCCGACCACGCGGCCGGGCTGGCTCTTCGCCACGACGGCGATGGCATAGGCGCCGGCGAGACGCTTCACGGCCTTTCGCACCGCGAAGAACAGGTCCCCGTCGTAGTGGCTGTGCACGAGGTGGGCGATGACCTCGGTATCGGTCTGGCTGTCGAAGGCATAGCCCTTCGCCTTCAGCTCGGTACGCAGCTCCTCGTAGTTCTCGATGATGCCGTTGTGCACCACGGCGATCTCGTCGCGCGACATCATCGGGTGCGCGTTCCGGGTCAGCGGCGCGCCGTGCGTCGCCCAGCGGGTGTGCGCGATGCCGGTCGCGCCCTGCACCTTGTTGCCCTTGATCTGCTTCGCCAGGTCGGCGACGCGCTCGACGCTGCGGATCCGGTCGATGCCGGCGCCATCGAGCACCGCCACGCCGCACGAGTCGTAGCCGCGATACTCCAGCCGGCGCAATCCCTCCACCAGCACCGGCACGATGTCCCGGCGCGCTGCGGCGCCGACGATGCCGCACATGTCGCTAGCCTTTCTTCTTTTCCGCCTTCTTTGGCGGCGTCCAGCCGGGAATCGACGTCTGCCGCGCGCGCGCGACCGTCAACTGGCCGGCGGGCGTGTCCTTGTTGATGGTCGAGCCGGCGCCGATGTAGGAACCGCGCGCGATGCGCACCGGCGCCACCAGCGTCGCGTCCGAGCCGATGAAGCAGTCGTCCTCGATCACGGTGCGGTTCTTGTTCACGCCGTCGTAGTTGCAGGTGATCGTGCCGGCGCCGATGTTGACGTTGGCGCCGACCTCGGAGTCGCCGACGTAGGAGAGGTGGTTGGCCTTCGAGCCCTTGCCGACGCGGCTCGCCTTCACCTCGACGAAATTGCCGATGTGCACCTCGTCGGCGAGGCTCGCGCCGGGCCGCAGCCTGGCATAAGGCCCGATCAGGCAGCGCGCGCCGACGTCGGCGTGGTCGAGATGCGAAAAAGCGCGCACCTCGCTACCCTCGGCGATGGTGACGTCGCGCAGCACGCAGTTCGGGCCGACGCGCACGCCGTTCGCGAGCCGCACCCTGCCCTCGAAGACGCAGTTCACGTCGATCGAGACGTCGCGGCCGCATTCCAGCGCGCCGCGCACGTCGATGCGCGCCGGATCGGCGAGCGTCACGCCCGCTTCGAGAAGGCGCGCGGCCTCGCGCGACTGCGCAACGCGCTCGAGCGCAGCGAGCTCCTGCTTGGAATTAACGCCGGCGACTTCCCAGGGATCCTCGACCTTCACCGCCTCGACGCGCATCCCCTCCCCCACTGCGAGCGCGACGACGTCGGTGAGGTAGTACTCCTTCTGTGCGTTGCGATTGGAGAGCTTCTTTGTCCAGGCGGCGAGCCGCTTCGCGTCCATCGCCATGAACCCCGCGTTTACCTCGCGGATCGCCTTCTCCGCAGCGGAGGCGTCCTTTTCCTCGACGATGCGCGTCACCTTCCCGCCCTCGCGAACGATCCGGCCATAGCCCCTTGGCTCGGACAGATCGACCGTGAGGAGCGCGAGGCCGCCGCGCCCCGCCGCGCACAACCGCTCCAGCGTTGCCTTCCGGATAAGCGGCACGTCGCCATAGAGAATCAAGACCTGGTCCGCTGCGACGTGCGGCATTGCCTGCATCACCGCGTGGCCGGTGCCGAGCTGCTCGGCCTGCAGGGCCCAGGCGAGCTGCGGATCGGGGAAGGCCGCGCGCACGCGCTCCGCGCCATGCCCGTGCACAACGATCGTCTTGCGCGGTGACAGGGACTGTGCGGCCTCGAGAACGTGCGCGAGCAGGGGCCGGCCGGCGAGCGGGTGGAGAACCTTCGGCAGATCGGAATGCATGCGCTTGCCGAGGCCGGCGGCAAGCACGATCACGTCGAGCGGCATCGCCGGAATTCTAGGCTAATATTCTTTGCACTGAGGAGGGGATATGAGACTGGTTGCATTGTGTTTTCTGGCCGCGGCGGGATGCGGCGCGGCACTCGCCCAGGACGCCTGCGGCAACCGCGGCGAGCTCGACGCGCTCTACTGCGACGAGAACCGCGACCTGGTCGCCGATACGCCGAAGGACCCGAGGAAGCTGAAGAACCCGTCGACGCTGGTGTTCACCTATACGCCGGTCGAGGACCCTGCGGTCTATGAGAACGCCTTCAAGCCGTTTACCGACTACCTCGCGAAATGCACCGCCAAGCGCGTCGTGTTCTACCAGGTGCAGTCGAACGCCGCCGAGATCGAGGCGATGCGCTCCGGCCGCTTGCACGTCGGCGGCTTCTCCACCGGCCCGACCAACTTCGCGGTCAATCTCGCCGGTGCGGTGCCCTTCGCGGTCAAGGGCGACGCGCACGAGTGGCAGGGCTACCAGCTGTGGCTGATCGTGAAGAAGGACAGTCCGATCCAGAAGATCGGCGATATCAAAGGCAAGAAGGTCGCGCACGTGCAGCCCTCCTCCAACTCCGGCAACCTCGCGCCGCGCGCGCTGTTCCCGAAGGAGGGCGTGGTCCCCGATAGGGACTACAAGGTGCTCTACTCCGGCAAGCACGACCAGTCGATCATGGGCGTGAATTCCGGCGACTTCGACGCCGCGCCCGTGGCGAGCGACGTCTTCAAGCGCATGGCGGAGCGCGGCCAGATCAAGCTCGAGGATTTCCGCGTCATCTGGAAGAGCCAGACCTTCCCGACCTCGTCATTCGCCTACGCGCACGACCTCGAGCCGAAGCTGCGCGACACCATGCTCAAGTGCTTCTATGCCTACCGCTTCCCCGCCGAGATGCAGAAGGCGTTCGGCGGCGCCGACCGCTTCTTCCCGATCACCTACCAGAAGGACTGGGCGATCGTGCGCCAGGTCGCCGAGGGCAGCGGCGAGAAATTCAACAAGGCGGCGTACGACGAGCTGGCGAAGAAGGAAACCGAGGCCCTGAAGAAGTTGCAGAAGAAGTAGCGCGTGGAGCCCGTCTCGACCGAGAAGGCGCCCGCCGCTCGCGTCGAGGAGCGCCGCGCGCCGGCGCTGGTGCTGCGGGGCCTGTCCAAGGAGTACGTCGCCGGCACGCCGGTTCTGCGCGGCATCGACCTCGAGTTCGCGCCGCGCGGCATCACGGCCATCATCGGGCCTTCGGGCACCGGCAAGTCGACGCTCATCCGCTGCATCAACCGCCTCGTGGAGCCGACCAGCGGGGAAGTGCTTTTCGAAGGCAAGGATCTCGTCAAGCTGTCGCGCGGAGAACTGCGCTCCGCGCGACGGCGCATCGGCATGGTGTTCCAGGAGTACAACCTGGTCGAGCGCCTGACGGTGATGGAGAACCTGCTCTGCGGGCGGCTCGGCTACGTCTCGCCGTTCAAGGCGTGGCTGCGGCGCTATCCGCCGCGCGACATCGGCCGCGCTTTCGACCTGCTCGAGACCGTCGGCCTCTCGGCGCACGCGCAGGCGCGCGCCGACAGCCTCTCGGGCGGCCAGCGCCAGCGCGTCGGCATCGCCCGCGCCATGATGCAGGAGCCGCGCCTGCTGCTCGCCGACGAACCGACCTCGTCGCTCGACCCGAAGACCTCGGTCGAGATCATGGCGCTGATGGAGACGCTCTCGGAGATGCACGGCTTCCCCGTGATCATCAATATCCACAACGTCGAGCTCGCGCGGCGCTTCGCCGACCGCGTCATCGGCATGACCGGCGGGCACGTGGTCTACGACGGGTCGCCCGAGGCACTCACCGAAGCGCACCTCAAGCAGATCTATGGCGGCCAGGACTGGCTCGACTGACCTCGCCTTCCCGCCGAACTGGTGGGCGCGCGCGGCGTGGCTGCTGTTCGGCGTCTATGTGTTCTACGCCGCTTCGCATCTCGAGTTCACCCCGGCTCGCTTCGCCGTCGGCCTCGAGCATGGCGCGAAGTTCGTCTCCCGCCTCTTCCCGCCCGACTTCAAGCGCTGGGAGCTTCTCGTCAAGGGCATGGTGGAGAGCCTGCAGATCGCTGTCGTCGCCTCGGCGCTCGGCGTGCTCATCTCCGCGCCGCTCGCGCTCTTCGCCGCGCGCAACCTGATGCCAGTCTGGGCCAGCTGGCCGGCGCGCGCGATCATGGTTCTGTGCCGGACCTTCCATCCGGTGATCGTCGCGATCCTTTTCGTCAAGGCGGTCGGCTTCGGCGCGCTGGCGGGCATCCTCGCGCTCACCGTCGCGTCGATCGGCTTCCTCGGCAAGCTGATGACCGAGGCAATCGAGGAAATCTCTCTAAAGCAGGTCGAGGCGGTGCGCGCCACGGGGGCACCCTTCCTCTCGGTCGTCAGCTATGCCGTCGTGCCGCAGGTGTTCTCGCGGTTCGTCGGCTTCATCTCCTATGAAACCGACGCCAACCTGCGCAATTCGACCATGGTCGGCATCGTCGGCGCAGGCGGCATCGGCGGCACGCTGTTCGCGGCCTTCCAGCGCTTCGACTACGACTTCGTCTGCGCCATCGTCCTCACCATCATCGTCCTCATCATGGCGGGCGAGATCCTGACGATGCGCATCAAGCGCGTCTTCAAGGTGTGAGCGCGATCGTCGAGCGGGAGTGGCGGCGCTTCACGCCGGCGGAGCGCATCGGCCGCTTCGCCGTGTATTTCGGCATCGTCGCGGCGATCGTCGCCTCGCTGCAGACCGTCGAGGTCATCCCCGAGTTTCTATACGACGCGCCCGAGCAGATCCTCGACATGCTGCGGCGCATGTGGCCGGTCGCCTGGGGCTTCTATCCCGAGGGCGTGCACGAGCCAATGATCGATTCGCTGCATATCGCCACGCTCGGCACCGTCGCCGCCGTGTTCATGGCGGTGCCGGTCGCCTTCCTCGCGGCGCGCAACGTCACGCCGTACCCCTGGCTCAACTACGCGGCGAAGCTGATCCTCGTCTCGGCGCGCTCGGTCAATACGCTCATCTGGGCGCTGTTCTTCGTCGCGGTGTTCGGTCCGGGCGCGCTCGCCGGCACGCTGGCGATCGCCTTCCACTCGATCGGCTTCACCGGCAAGCTGCTTGGCGAGGCGCTCGAGGAAGCGAACCGCGGCAGCATCGAGGCGCTCGAAGCGAGCGGCGCGCCATGGCTGTCGCTCGCGATCAAGGGCTACTGGCCGCAGGTACGGCCGGCGTTCTGGGGCATCGTACTTTTCCGCTGGGACATCAACGTGCGCGAGTCGGCGGTGCTCGGCCTGGTGGGCGCCGGCGGCGTCGGCATGGCGCTCGACACGGCGCTCAACCTCTTCCAGTGGGAACGCGCGGCGATGATCCTGGTCGCGATCTTCGCCGTGGTGGTCGTCGCCGAGATCGCCACCACGCAGCTTCGCAAGCGCATCCTCTAGACATGCTCTCCGAAGAGCTCGCTGGCGCACTGGCCCGCGTCGCGCTTGCCAACACCGAACGGGAGTACCCGCGCGCAATCGCTCACCTGATGCGCACGCCGCAGGACGAGCTTGCGCCGAGGAAGGTTCACCCGGCGTTCTTCGGCAGCTACGACTGGCATTCGGCAGTGCACATGCACTGGCTGCTGGTGCGCGTGCTGCGCCTGTACCCGATGCTGTCCGAGAACGGGCGCATCGCCGCGCTGCTCGACGCGCACCTCGCACCGGCGGCGATCATCGCCGAGCTTGGCTACTTCAAGGCGAATCCGATCTTCTCGCGGCCCTACGGCTGGGCATGGCTGCTCGAGCTGCAGGCGGAGGCGCTGCACATGAAAGCACGCTGGGCGCGAGCGCTCGAGCCGCTCGCCACGCACCTCGCGCAGCGCATGGGGGACTTTCTGTCGCAGGCTCCCTATCCGATGCGCGCCGGCAGTCACTTCAACACCGCTTTTGCCTGCATCCTTGCGCTCGACTACGCGCGGGCGAGCGGCGACCTGCCGCTGGAAATGGAAATTCGCAAGGCCGCGAAACGCTGGTACGGAAGCGACCGCGACGCGCCGCGCGCCTACGAGCCGTCGCTCGACGATTTCCTTTCGCCGTCGCTGGTCGAAGCGGTGCTGATGAAGCAACTCCTCGACCCCGCGGAGTTCGCGCACTGGCTGAACGGCTTTCTACCTTCAGGGATGGGACCGCTCGCCGAGCCGCCGGTCGTCGCCGACCGGACCGATGCGAAGCAAAGTCACCTCGACGGCCTGTGCCTCTCCCGCGCGTGGTGCTTCAGCGCCCTGGGATTGCAGGATCTTTCGGAAAAACACCTTGCGGCCGCGATGCCGCATGTCGTCGGCGGAGACTACGTCGGCGAGCATTGGCTCGCCAGCTTCGCGGTGCTGGCGCTCAG
>DATNCP010000069.1:0-20314 GCA_035607175.1 Burkholderiales bacterium | reverse complement strand
GGTCCCTGCGATCGCAGTACAACCTGTTCTCCAACACCGGAACCTTCACGCAGAACATCGTCGCCCTCAACAATGTCTCGGGGAACATGACCAAGACCGAGAACCTGGTGGCGATCGATATTTACGACAACATCTTCAGTCCCACGTCGTTTACCGAAACGACCAGCGGGCGGATCTTCGACAAGATCGCGGGCTACCTGGATGTCAGCAGCCCGTCGCCGTTCCATTACGCGAGCCTTAGTCAGCCCTTTCCCGATGGCGGAGTGACCCTGATGAGCGGCGCGGGGAACGCCGCGATCCGCGTCACGGCGTCCTCTCCGGAGGTAGTGGTGATCTCGCTCGATCTCGACGGCGACGGCGCATTCGAGACCAGCACCACGCTGAAGTGGACCAATCTCTCCGGGCCGCTCGGCGCGGACCTCGCCGACACCGACGGCGACGGCATGCACAACAGCTGGGAAACGGCGAAGGGATTCGACCCCAACAATGCGGCCGACGCCCTGCAGGACAAGGACGGCGACGGCGCGAGCAATCTCGCCGAGTACCTCGCCGGCACGGATCCGAACAACGCCACCTCCGCACCACCCGCGGTAGGACTGGCGATTGCGGCCACCGACTCGCCGGATCCCGTCGGGGTGGGAGCCCTGCTCACCTATCAGATCTCGATCGCCAATTCAGGAGCAAACGCCGCCCTGGGCGTCGCAGTCATCGACGCCTTGCCGGCCAGCGTGAATCTCGTTTCTGCCGTCGCCTCGCAAGGCGTTTGCACGGGCACGGCGACCGTCTCATGCAGCCTGGGGACGCTGAACGGATTCGGCAACGCCACGGTAACGATCATCGTCTCGCCAACAACGGAGGGCGTAGTCGGCAACACTATGCAGGTGACCACTGGTTCGTTCGACCCTGACCTGTCCAACAACAGCGTCACGAAGACGACGACCGTCGGCCCGCCCGCTACCGGCATCCAGGCGCTCATCGACGCCGCGCTGCCGGGAACGACGATCGTCGTGCCCCCGGGGCTTTACGCCGGTGGGGTGGACTTCAAGGGTAAGGACATCACTCTGGAAAGCTCAGCCGGCCCGGCCGGCACAGTCATCCATGGCAACGGCGGAGCGGGCGTGAAGATGGGTCCTGGCGGCACGATCCGGGGTTTCACGATCACGGGCTCGGTTGCCTTCTTCGGCGCCGCCATCGAGGTCTCCGGTACCGGCGCCGTCATCAAGGAAAACATCTTCGACGGCAACCTGGCCCTGAGCGGCGGGTACGGCGCCGCAATTGGCGGAAACAACGCCTCCGCCGCCATTGAGCGGAATATCTTCCGGAACAACGAGTGCGACTCACAGTTCAACGCCGGTGTCATCACGTTCGTCAACGGCTCGTCCCCGACGATCGTCAACAACGTCTTCGCCAACAACCCTTGCCAAGCGGTCAATCTGGCTCTTCCGGCCGGCTTCACGCCCGTGGTCAGCAACAACACCTTCATCGGCAATCGCGCAGCGGTCGTTGTGCTCCGTATCGTGTCACAGGTGACCCAGACTTATCGAAACAACGTCATCCATCAGAATGGAATCGGCTTCCAGGCTCAATTCAATACCGACGCAGAGAACCCCGTCTGGACGAACAACCTGGTCTTTGGCAACACCACCGACTATCAAGGCACAGCAAGCCAGACCGGCGTCAACGGCAATATTTCCGCCGATCCGCTGTTCGTGAACGCCGCCGGCGGCAACTATCACCTGCAGGCGGCCTCTCCCGCGATCGATGCCGGCAGCAGCCTGAACGCGCCCACGGTCGATTTCGACGGCGCCGCGAGGCCGCGCGACGGCAACGGCGACGGCTCGGCATTGACCGATATCGGCGCATTCGAGCGGCAGTAGCTGCCGCCGGCGGCAATAGAATCGGCCTCATGAAATCGAAGCTGCAATTCGCGCCCGCCAGGGTCGCGCTGGAGAAGCGCGCCGACGGTTCGACGATCGTGCGCTCGCCGCAGAAGCTCGGGCCCTACGCGCGCTGCGTCACCGAGTGGCTGTCCGGATGGTCCGACCGGGCTCCGGACCGGTTTTTCCTTTGTGAAAGAAAACCCCAGGGCTGGCGCAAGCTGACCTACCGGGAAACCTACGGCGCGGCGCGGCGGATCGGACAGGCGCTCCTGGAGAGAAATCTCAATGCGGAAAGGCCGGTTGCCATCCTCTCCGACAACGGCATCGACCACGCCCTCCTCGCGCTGGGCGCGATGCACGTCGGCGTGCCGGTGGCGCCCATCTCGCCGGCCTATTCGCTGATGTCGAAGGACCACGGCAAGCTGAAGTACATCTTCGACCTGGTGCGGCCCGGCCTGGTCTACGCCGACGACCCGGAGAAATTCAAGGCGGCGCTTGCCGCGGTCGGCGCGAAGTCGACGCCGGTGGCCGAGTTGCTGGAGGTGAATCCCGGCTCGCTGATGGAAAGGGCGTTCCTGCAGCTAAAAGAAGAAACAGTCGCGAAAATCCTCTTCACCTCCGGCTCGACCGGGCTGCCGAAAGGCGTGATCAACACCCATCGCATGTTGTGCGCCAACCAGCAGATGATCGCCCAGGCCTGGCCGTTCCTCGAGGAGAAGCCGCCTGTAGTAGTGGACTGGCTTCCCTGGAACCACACCTTCGGCGGCAACCACAACTTCAACCTGGTGCTGCGCAACGGCGGCACGATCTACGTCGACGGCGGCAAGCCGGTGCCCGGCCTCGTCGAGCAGACGGTCGCCAACCTGCGGGAGGTCTCGCCGACGCTCTACTTCAACGTGCCGCGCGGCTTCGACCTGCTGCTGCCCTACCTCGAAAAGGACGAGGGGTTGCGGCAGAACTTCTTCCGCGAGCTCGACGTGCTGTTCTACGCCGCGGCGGCGCTGCCGCAGAACCTCTGGGACCGGCTGAAGAAAATCGCGGGCAAGGATCTGGCGATGCTCTCTGCATGGGGATCGACCGAGACGTCGCCGCTTGCCACCTCGGTGCATTTCGCCAGCGATCGCCCCGGCGTCATCGGCCTGCCGGTGGCGGAATGCGAGCTGAAGCTGGTGCCGAACGCCGGCAAGCAGGAGGTGCGGGTCCGCGGGCCGAACGTCATGCCGGGGTATTTCAAGCGCCCCGACCTGACCGCCGCCGCGTTCGACGAGGACGGCTTCTATCGCATCGGCGACGCGGCGAAATTCGCCGACCCTGCGCATCCGGAGCGCGGCATCGTCTTCGACGGCCGCGTCGCCGAGGACTTCAAGCTCACCACCGGCACGTGGGTGCACGTCGGCGCGCTGCGCGTCAAGCTGATCGCGGCGGGGGATCCGCTGATCCAGGATGCGGTGATCACCGGGCACGACCGCAACGAGATCGGCGCGCTCCTGTTCCTCAGTCCCGCGGCCAAGGGAATGGACGTTCGGGAAAAACTTCTCCAGGTCCTTGACGGCTTCGCCGCCGAGCCGAGCTCGACCCGCCTGGCGCGAGTCCTGGTCCTGTCCGAACCGCCTTCCATCGACGCCAACGAGATTACCGACAAGGGCTACCTCAACCAGCGCGCGGTGCTCGAGCGCCGCGCCGCGCAGGTCGAGCGCCTCTACGCCTCGGCCGACAAGGTCGTCACCTCGTGACATGAGCCGCGACGCGGTCATATTGCTCGCCGCCGCGCTGTTCAGCAGCGAAAGCGCCGCGTGCACCTATCCGGACGAGGGCACCATGCCGCTGCACCGGGCGATCACCAAGGTGAAACTGCTCCCCGAGACCGAGGCTTGGGCAAAACAACAGACCTCGGTGGTTCAGTACGCCCTGTTCCTCTATCGCACGCGCGAGAGCCGTGGCCGCTGCTACTGGACGGTGGAAGCGCGCGCCGAGGGCAAGCTCTGGCGGCGCTTCTACATCACGCCCGACGGCAAATCCATCTTCAGCGAATGAGCGGCACGATCCAATGGCTGGCGCAGTTCGATCCGCGCACCCTGCTGGTCGTCTTTGCCACGATCGGCGTGCTGATCGCGCTGCCGCTCGAGGTGCTGGCGCTGCGCCGCCTGCGCCGCGTGCGGATCGTCGGCGGCGCGTTCTATTTCCTGCTCGGCGCGCTGTTCGTCCTGCTCGGCGTCGTCGCGGGGCTGCTCGCCGCCTCGCTGCACGGCTACAAGCGGCTCACGCAGGAACAGACGGCGGCGAACGTGACGCTGCGCCAGCTCGGGGAGCGCCAGTACGCGCTGACGCTCGATGTGCCCGGCACCGCTCCGCGCCACTTCGAGGTCCGCGGCGACGAATGGCAGATCGACGCGCGGGTCCTGAAGTGGCGGCCGATGGCCACCATCGCCGGCTTCGACACGCTCTACCGCCTCGAGCGCCTCTCCGGGCGCTATGGCGACGTCATCCAGGAGCGCACCGCAAAGCGCACCGTCTACCCCCTCGCGATCTCGGACGAGCCGGTCGATCTCTGGGCGCTCGCGAGGCGCTACCACGAATACATTCCGCTCATGGACGCGCTATATGGCAGCGGCGTGTTCGTGCCGATGGCCGAGGGCGCCGAGTATGCGGTGACGGTCTCCGCCAGCGGGCTGGTAGTCCGGCCTGGCAATGACGCGGCGCGCAAGGCAGTGGGTGGCTGGAAATGAGATTCTTCGCGCTCTTCCTCGTGTTGCTGCAAGGGTGCGCAGCGCAATATTTCCGCGACGCGGGCGCTCCGCCCGCCCCGGCCGCAGTGACCCTCGAGACGTGGCCACATCGCGAGATCTGGACGGGAGTGGTGTTCAACGGCGACAAGATCGGCTTCACGCATCGCACTCTCCGCCCCGCTGCCGATGCACCGGGCATCTGGGAGATCGAATCCGAAGCGGTGATCCGGCTGCGCTTCCTCGGCATCGACAAGCGGGTCAACCTGCGCGCCCTCGACCGCGTGCGGAGCGACCTGACGCTCGTCGCGTTCCGCTACGAGCACGAGCTCGACGGCAGCCCGCTGAAAGTGAGCGGCAATGCCGATGCCAAGAAGCTCACGCTCGCCATCGAGGCCACCGGCAGCCGGGAACAGCGGAGCATCGACCTGAGCGAGCCGCTCTATCCCTCCAGCGCACTGAGCTACCTGCCAGTGCTGCGCGGGCTGGCGGTCGGCCGCAACGCGCGCTTCGCGGTATTCGAAGGCGAGACGCAGAAGCTGGCCGAAGCGGAGCAGGAGGTCCTGGCGTGGGAGCGCAGCACGCTCTTCGAGGGGCCGGCGTTCAAGCTCGTGACGCGCCTGCTCGGCATGGAGACCACGACCTGGATCGCCGGCGACGGCCGGCCGATGCTGGAGATCGCCCTGAACGGCGTGCTCATCTCCGGCCTCGAGGACGAGGCGTCGGCGCGCCGCTACCTGGTCGAGGCGAGCCTGAACAAGCGCGACTCGATGGTCGACTTCAGCCTGCTGCGCGCCGGACCGCTGGAAGCGCCGCGCTCGGCCGCGCACATGGAAATCGTGCTCGACGGCCTGCCGGCCGGGTTCGAGCTGCCGAACGAAGGCGGGCAGGCCTGCCGCGGCTCCCGGTGCGTCGTCGACCGTACGGCGCCGCTCGCGCAGGGCGACCCGACGCGGTACCTGAAGGCGACCCTGGCAGCGCCCAGCAACCTGGCCGAGATCCGCGACCTCGCGGCGAAGATCGCGGGCGAGCGCGGCTCGGAGGTGGAAAAGATCGACCGCATCCTTGGCTGGATGGACGAGAACATCGCCAAGGAGGCGATCGACTCATTCACCGCCTCGGACGTACTGCGCGAGCGGCGCGCCGAGTGCCAGGGCCATGCCTATCTCTTCGCCGCGCTGGCGCGCGCCTCCGGCATCCCGGCGCGCATCGTCAACGGCATCGTCTATTCCGCCGAGCACGGCGGCTTCCTCTACCACACGTGGAACGAGGCCTGGATCGCAGGCCGCGGCTGGCAGCCGGTCGACGCGACTTTCAGCCAGGCGCGCGCCGACGCGACGCACCTCAAGCTGATCGAGGGCGAGCAGACCGGCGACCTGGTGCCGCTGGTCGGCCTGGTCGGCCGGATCAAGGTTTCTTCGGTGAGCGCCCGAGCGCGGCAATGAGGAGCAGGCCGGCGCCGAGCCAGCTCGCCGCCGGCAGCCAGGGCAGCAGGCTCTTGAACTCGGGCAGCGCGCCGAGGCCGGTCGGAGCGACGGCGATGCGACAGAGCGTCGCCACCGCGAGCACCGCGAACAGCGTGCCGAGGAACCGCCCTTCCCTCCCGGTGCGCCCAAAGCGCATCGCTGCAGTGTAGGCGGCGACGCTCGCCGCGCCCCAGCAGGCGCCGGCGAGAAATTGGGCCGCCAGAAGAAAGGCTTTCGTCGCAGCAAAAACGCAGGCCAGCGTCGCGAGGCCGCCGCACCCCGCGGCGAGGGCCATCAGCGGCAGCGCGCCCAAGCGGCCGACGCCGCGCGAAGCCGGGAACATCGCCAGGTTGAAGCCGATCCAGAAAACCGGCAGCAGCCAGGCGAGATCCGCCGGAGCGGCGAAACGCAGGTACTGCGGCGGCGAGTTGAGCGAGAAGTGCGCCTGGAAGCCGAGCGCCATGACGAGCAGCCCGGCGTAGAAGAGCGCGACTTGCTGCGGCGGCTGTTTTTCAAGATTTTCCGAGATGGAGGAATTCGCGGCGGACCGGCGCTCGGCCACGACCAGCCCGCCCACCGCGGCGAGCAGGGTCAGCGTCGAGACGAGGAACGGCACGCGCGGATCGACGCCGCGCAGCGCCATGCCGAGGTACGGCGACGCCGCAGCGGCGAGCGCCGTGCCGGTCAGCGTCAGCGTCGAGACCCACGGCAGCCGCGGCGTCGCCGCGTGCCGCGAGAGGAGCGCCCAGGGCGGAGAACGCAATGCCGAAGACGTGACCGCCCAGACGAGAATCGCGGCGAGAAGCAGCGCCGGGCTGGCGCGCATGAACGGCAGCGCGATGAACGCGACGCCTGACAGAACGCTGACTGCGAGGATCCATGGACCGAGGCGGGCAATCGTGTGCCGCACGCGATCCACCCAGAAGCCGGTGGCGACGTCGACCAGGGCGAAAACCAGCTGGTCGGCGACCAGGATCCACGGTACCCACGAGCGGGCGATTCCGGCCTGCTCGACCAGCTGCGGCAGGTAGACGACGTACACCGTCCAGGTGACGGCGAAGAAGAACTGCACGATGCCGATATAGACGGCCAGCGCGCGAGCGCGCTCGTTGACCAGGCGATCCATGGCCAAAGACTAGTAGAATCCGCTTCCTGAATGAAGTTTTTGTTCGATCTTCTCCCGGTCGTCCTGTTCTTCGTCGCATTCAAGCTCGCCGACATCTACGTCGCCACGGCGGTGGCGATCGGCACCACGGTGCTGCAGGTGGCGTGGCTGAAGCTGCGGCGGCAGCGCGTTCCCGGCATGCTGTGGGCGAGCCTGGCGATCATCGTCGTCTTCGGCGGCGCCACGCTGCTTCTCCAGGACGAGACCTTCATCAAATGGAAGCCGACGGTGCTCTACTGGCTGTTCGGCGCGGTGCTGGCCGGCTCGGCGCTGATGCGCCGCAACCTGATCCGCAGCGTGATGTCGCAGGAGATGCAGCTTCCCGACGTGATCTGGGCGCGGCTCAACCTCTCCTGGATCGCCTTCTTCGCCTTCATGGGCGCCGCCAACCTCTACGTGGCGTTCAGCTATCCGCTCGATACCTGGGTCAACTTCAAGCTGTTCGGCGGCATGGGGCTGATGCTGCTGTTCGTCGTCGGCCAGGCGCTGGTGCTCGCCCGCTACGTGGAAGAAAAGCCGTGACGCTGGCGGAAGCCATCCGCGGACGGCTCGCCGCGCTCGAGCCCGTTTCGCTCGAGCTCATCGACGAGAGCTCGCAGCATGCGGGACACTCGGGCTGGCGCGACGGCGGCGGCACGCACTGGCGGCTCGCGATCGTTTCGCCCCGCTTCGCCGGCCAGAGCGCGGTGGCGCGCCACCGCATGGTTTATCAGGCGATCGGCGAGTTGATGCACAATCCCATCCACGCGCTGGCTATCACCGCGCAGACTCCGGAAGAAAGGAAAGGAAGCAAATGAAGATGCGAATCCTCGTCGCTGCGCTGCTGGCGACCCCGCTGGTCGCCGCCGCCCAGCTCCCCACCAAGGAGCCGGCGAAGAAGGAAGCGGCGCCGAAGAAGGACGCCGCGAAAGGCGCGCCGCCGATCGCCACCGTCAACGGCGTCGCCATCCCGCGCGCGCGCGGCGAGGCGCTGCTCAAGCAGCAGCAGGCGCGCGGCATGCCGGACAACGACCAGAGCCGCGGCATGATCCGCGAGGAGCTGGTGAACCGCGAGGTGCTGATGCAGGAGGCGCAGAAGTCCGGCGTCGCGCGCTCGCCCGAGGTCGCGAACCAGCTCGACCTCGCGCGCCAGGAAATCATCATCAGCGCCTACCTGCGGGAATGGGTGCGCAAGAACCCGGTGAGCGAAGCCGACGTGCAGAAGGAGTACGACCGGGTGAAGGCCGAGCAGGGCGACAAGGAGTACCGCGCGCGCCATATCCTTGTCGAAACCGAGGACCAGGCGAAGACCATGGTCGCGGAGCTGAAGAAGGGCGGCAAGTTCGAGGAGCTGGCGGCGAAGAACTCCAAGGATCCCGGCAGCAAGGACCGCGGCGGCGACCTCGACTGGCACGGGCCGGGCGACTTCGACCGCGCCTTCTCCGATGCGATGATCAAGCTCGAGAAGGGCAAGTTCACGGAGACGCCGGTCCGCACGCGCTTCGGCTTCCACATCATCCAGCTCGAAGACGTGCGCTCGGGCCGCTTCCCCTCGCTCGCCGAGGTGAAGCCGCGCATCCAGCAGCAGCTGACCCAGATCCGCATCGACGAGCTGGTAAAGGGGCTCCGGGCGAAAGCGAAAATCGAGTAAGCGCCACGCCAGCGCAAGTCCTCGCGGAAGAAGAAGTAGGCGGCCGCCCGCCTTTTCGTATCTTCCAGGTGGTGCGCGGCAACCTCCTGGAAGAGCCGGTGGACGCGATCGTCAATGCCGCCAACGGCGCGCTTGCGCACGGCGGCGGCGTCGCCGGCATCATTTCCCGCGCCGCGGGCCCTGCCCTGCAGGAAGAGTGCGATGTGCTCGTCCGCGCGCAGGGCGTGCTCGAGACGGGCAGCGCCGTCGCGACCACCGCCGGCAAGCTTCCGTTCAAGGGCGTGATCCACGCCGTGGGCCCGCGCCATGGCGAGGGCGACGAGGAAAACAAGCTGTTCAAAGCCGTCTCCTCCGCCTTTTCCGTGGCCCTGGAGAAGGGCTGGGACAGCGTCTCGTTCCCCGCCGTCTCGGCCGGGATCTTCGCCGTGCCGCTCGAAGTCTGCGCCCGGGCCTATGTCAGGGCCGGAAGAGCGTCCCCTTTGCGTAAGGTCCGGCTATGCTTGCGCGACCAACCGGTCATCGACGCGGTACTAAGGGAGATCTCCAAGTGAAATGGCTGCTTGCATTCATCGTCTTCGCGGCGCTTCCGGCCCATGCGCAAAAGACCGAGAAGGCCACCTTCGCCGCCGGCTGCTTCTGGTGCACCGAGGAGGCGTTCGAGAAAGTGCCGGGCGTGATCTCGGCGGTCTCGGGCTACACCGGCGGCACGGTGAAGGGCCCGAGCTACGAGCAGGTCTCGTCGGGGCGCACCGGCCATACCGAGGCGGTCGAGGTGACCTTCGATCCGGCGAAGGTGAGCTACGAGAGGCTCCTCGACGTGTTCTGGCTGAACCACGATCCGACGGTCACCAACCGCCAGTTCTGCGATTCCGGCACGCAGTACCGGCCGGAAATCTTCTACCACTCCGAAGAGCAGAAGCGCCTCGCCGAGGCCTCCAAGGCGAAGTGGGAGAAGCAGAAGCCCTTCCGCCAGCCGTTGCTCACGCCGATCACTCAGGCGAGCGCCTTCTACCCGGCCGAGGAGTACCACCAGGACTACTACAAGAAAAACGCGTTCCAGTATTCGTTCTACGTCAGCGGCTGCGGCCGCTACTCGCGCCTCGACAGCCTGTGGGGCGACCTGAGGAAGAAGAAGTAGTTATTTCTTGGCGCGCTGCCGGCCGATGCGCTCGGCCTTGTCCATCGCGTGCGCCTCTTCCTTCGATTTCGGCGCGGCCTTGCGCGCCGCGGCCGCCACCCGCCCGGAGGCGATGAACTTCCGCGTGCGGGCGTTGTAGTCGCGCGTGCCGGAGTAGCTGCCCTCGCCTTCGACTTTGTCTCGCTTGCTCATGCAGCCTCAGGAGCAAGCGGCATGCCTAATCGGGCATTTCTAGTCCGCTTCGTCGATCCAGGCCATCTGGATCGCCTCGAGGATCTTCTCGCCGCTGCGGTTCGGGTCGTCGCTGAAGCCGTCGAGCTCCATGACCCAGCGGTGAAGGTCCGTGAAGCGCACCGTCTTCGGATCAGTGTCGGGGAACTTCTCGTACAGGGCGATCGCGATATCGAGCGTATCGGTCCACTTCATTTCTTTCCCCCGCCCTCGCGCTCGTAGTTGATCGTGTACTTCGGCAGCTCGATGACCAGGTCCCGGTCCGCGATCTTCGCCTGGCAGGACAGCCGCGACACCGCCTCCAGGCCCCAGGCCTTGTCGAGCATGTCCTCCTCCTTCTCCTCCGCCGGCTCGAGCGAATCGAACCCCTGGCGCACCAGCACGTGACAGGTGGTGCACGCCGCCTGCTTTTCGCAGGCGTGCTCGATGTCGATATGGTGCTCGAGCAGCGTGTCGCAAAGCGACTTTCCCTCCGTCGCCTCGATCTGCGCGCCCTGCGGGCAGATCGCGTGCCCCGGCAGCACCTTCAGCTTCGGCATCAGAGGCTGCCGATCTTGCGGCCTGCGAGCGCCCGCTTGACGCCCGCGTCCATGCGGCGGGCCGCGAAATCCTCGGTGGCGCGGTTGAGCGCATCGGCGGCGTGCTTGATCCTGCGGTGGTCAGTGCCGGCGAGCAGGCTTTCCAGCGAGCGCATCGCCCGCTCGATCGCCTCGCGCTCCTCGCCGGTCAGCAGGCCTTGGTCCTGCGACAGCGCGGACTTCGTCGCCTCGAGCAGGCGCTGTCCCTCGACACGCTGCTCGGTCAGGGCGCGCGCATGCACGTCGTCCTTGGCGTGCTCGAAGGAGTCGCGCAGCATGCGCTCGATGTCGGCATCGGCGAGGCCATACGAAGGCTTGACCGTCACGGACGCCTCGACGCCGCTCGTGCTCTCCTTGGCGGCCACGGACAGGAGACCGTCGGCGTCGACCTGGAACGAGACGCGTATCCGCGCCGCGCCGGCAACCATCGGCGGAATGCCCTTCAGCTCGAAGCGCGCGAGCGACCGGCAGTCGGAAACGAGCTCGCGCTCGCCCTGCACCACGTGGATGCTCATGCCGGTCTGGCCGTCCTTGAAGGTGGTGAATTCCTGCGCGCGGGCCGCGGGAATGGTGGTGTTGCGCGGAATGATCCGCTCGGCGAGGCCGCCCATGGTCTCGAGGCCGAGCGAGAGCGGGATCACGTCGAGCAGCAGCCAGTCCTCGCCCTGCGGCTTGTTGCCGGCGAGCACGTTCGCCTGCATCGCCGCGCCGAGCGCCACGACCTTGTCCGGGTCGAGGTTGTTGAGCGGGTCGCGGCGGAAGAACTCGCCGACCGCGCGCTGCACCTGCGGCATGCGCGTCGCGCCGCCGACCATCACCACGCCCTTCACGTCGTCGACCGCCAGGCCAGCGTCGCGCAGCGCCTTGCGCATCGGGCCGAGGGTCTTGCCCACCAGCGTCTGGGTGATGCTGCAGAACGTTTCGGTATCGATTTTCAAATCGACAAGCTCGCCGTTCGACAGCTTGGCGGTAATCGGCGCATCGCCATGAAGGGTCAAATGCTCCTTGGCCTCCCGGGAGCGCACCTGCAGCAGCCGCATGTCGCGCGGGTTGAGCGGCGGCAGCTTCGCCTTCTCCACCACCCAGCAGAACAGGCGCTGGTCGAAGTCGTCGCCGCCGAGCATCGAATCGCCGCTGGTGGACACGACTTCGAACACGCCTTTCGACAATTTCAGGATCGAGATGTCGAACGTGCCGCCGCCGAGGTCATAGACCGCGTAGAGACCCTCGGAGGCATTCTCGAGGCCGTAGGCGATCGCCGCCGCGGTCGGCTCGTTCAGCAGGCGCAGGACGTTCAGGCCGGCGATCTTTCCCGCGTCCTTCGTCGCCTGCCGTTGCGCGTCGTCGAAGTACGCGGGGACGGTGATCACTGCGCCGCTCAGAGTGCCCTGCAGGGATAGCTCCGCACGCTCCCGCAGCACCTTGAGGATGTCGGCGGAGACTTCCACCGGACTCTTGACGCCGGACGCGGTGCGGATCTGCACCATGCCCGGCGCGTCGACGAAATCGTAGGGCGTCGACTCGACGTGCGCCACGTCCTTCAGGCCGCGGCCCATGAAGCGCTTCACCGAGACGATGGTGTTCTTCGGGTCCTCGGCCTGGCGCGCCTGCGCGGCGTAGCCAACTTCGGTTTTTCCGCCGTTCAAGTATCGGACAACCGACGGAAGGAGCGGCCGGCCGTTCGCGTCCGGAAGCACTGTCGCCACGCCGCTCCTCACCGTCGCCA
This sequence comes from Burkholderiales bacterium, assembly GCA_035607175.1. Classification (GTDB taxonomy): domain Bacteria; phylum Pseudomonadota; class Gammaproteobacteria; order Burkholderiales; family SG8-39; genus SCGC-AG-212-J23. Next base: position 7,777 of record DATNCP010000069.1, on the reverse strand, counting down.
CCAGCGAATTGGTCGTGCCGAGGTCGATGCCGACCGCGAGCCGGTGCTCGTGCGGCGCCTGCGACTGGCCCGGCTCGGAGATCTGCAGCAGAGCCATTACTCGAGAGCCTCGTAGCCGGAGTCGATTTCCTCGTCCAGCCTTTCGAGGAACATGAGCTTCCTCACCAGGTCGGCTGCGCCCTTGTAGTCTTTTTTCGCATCGATCGTGTCGGCGATCTCACCTTCCAGGGATCTCTTGTTCTTCTGCAGGCCTGCGCGCAGCGCATCGAGCGCCCTGGCATCCCTGGCTTCTTCCAGCTGCTCGCGCAGCTCCATCTGCTGCATCAGGAACTCGGCGGGCATCGCGGTATTGGTCTCGAAGGCAACGTCGACCCCCTGCAGCTCGAGCAGGTGCTTGCCGCGCTGCACCGGGCTCTTCAGGGTCCGGTACGCCTCGTTCACGCGCGTCGTCCACTGCAGGGAAGCGCGGCGCTCGGCGTCGCCCGCGTGGGCGAAGCGGTCCGGGTGCACCTGCGATTGGATGTCACGGTAGGCCTTGTCCAGCATTTCCTGATCCAGGGAAAAAACCGGCGGAAGGCCGAACAGCTCGAAATGACTGCTAGACGTTAAAGCTTTCGCCGCACCCGCACTCATCCTTGACCCTCGGGTTGCGGAATTTGAAGCCCTCGTTCAATCCCTCGCGGGTGTAGTCGAGCTCCGTGCCGTCGATGTACTGCAGGCTCTTCGGGTCGACGAGCACCTTCACGCCGTGGCTCTCGAACTGGTGGTCTTCCGCGTTGACGTTGTCGGCGAACTCGAGCTTGTAGGCGAGCCCGGAGCAGCCGGAGGTGCGCACGCCGACGCGCAGGCCTACGCCCTTGCCGCGCTTGGCAATGTAGCTCTGCACGTGCTGCGCCGCCTTTTCGGTGAGCGTGATCATGCCGCTTCTTTTTTCCCCAGACTATGCTTTTTCTTGTAATCCTCGACGGCCGCCTTGATCGCGTCCTCGGCGAGGATCGAGCAGTGGATCTTCACCGGCGGGAGCGACAGCTCCTGCGCGATGTGCGTGTTCTTGATCTCGGTCGCCTGGTCGAGCGTCTTGCCCTTCACCCATTCGGTGACGAGCGAGCTCGAGGCGATCGCCGAGCCGCAGCCGTAGGTCTTGAAGCGCGCGTCCTCGATGCGGCCGTCCGCGCCGACCTTGATCTGCAGCTTCATCACGTCGCCGCAGGCCGGGGCGCCGACCATGCCGGTGCCGACCGCGTCGTCCGCCTTGTCGAACGAGCCGACGTTGCGGGGATTCTCGTAGTGATCGATGACTTTGTCGCTGTATGCCATGGCTGTTTCCTTAGTGCGCTGCCCACTGGACCGTGCTGAGGTCGATGCCTTCCTTGTGCATTTCCCAGAGGGGCGAAAGCTCCCTCAGTTTTGCCACCTTCCTCTTGAGGAGGTCGGCAGCATAGTCGACTTCTTCCTGGGTCGTAAAACGGCCCAGGGTGATGCGAACCGAGCTGTGCGCGAGCTCGTCGTTGCGCCCGAGCGCGCGCAGCACGTAGGACGGCTCGAGCGAGGCCGAGGTGCAGGCCGAGCCCGACGATACGGCGATGTCCTTTACCGCCATGATCAGCGACTCGCCCTCGACGAAATTGAAGCTGACGTTGAGGTTGTGCGGAATGCGCCGCTCGAGGTCGCCGTTGAGGTACACCTCTTCCATCGACTGCACGCTCTTCCACAGCCGGTCGCGCATCGCGCGGACGCGTTCGTTGTCGGCCGCCATCTCGAGCTTGGCCAGCCGCGCCGCCTCGCCGAAGCCGACGATCTGGTGGGTGGCGAGCGTCCCGGAGCGAAAGCCGCGCTCGTGGCCGCCGCCGTGGATCTGCGCCTCGATGCGCACCCGCGGCTTGCGCCGCACGTAGAGCGCGCCGATGCCTTTCGGGCCGTACATCTTGTGCGCCGTGATGGTCAGCAGGTCGGCGCGCAGCTTGTTCATGTCGATCTCGACCTTGCCGGCGCCCTGCACGGCGTCGCAGTGGAAGATGATGCCCTTCGCCTTGCAGATGTCGGCGATCTCCCACACCGGCTGGATCACGCCGATCTCGTTGTTCACCATCATGATCGACGCGAGGATGGTGTCCGGGCGGATGGCGGCCTTGAACTTTTCGATGTCGACAAGCCCGTTCGGCTCGATCTCGAGATAGGTCGCCTCGAAGCCCTGGCGCTCGAGCTCGCGGAAGGTGTCGAGCACGGCCTTGTGCTCGGTCTTCTGCGTGATCAGGTGCTTGCCCTTGGTGCGGTAGAAATGCGCCGCACCTTTTATGGCCAGGTTGTTGCCCTCGGTGGCGCCGGAGGTCCAGACGATCTCTTTCGGGTCGGCGTTGATGAGCGCCGCGACGTTCTCGCGCGCTTCCTCGACGCCCTCCTCGGCTTTCCAGCCGAAGGCGTGCGAGCGGCTCGCGGCGTTGCCGAAGATCTCGGTGAGGTACGGGATCATCTTCTGCGCCACGCGCGGGTCGACGGGCGTGGTTGCGGAATAGTCGAGATAGATGGGCAGCTTCATTACGCGGCGACCTTCTCCCGGAAATCCTTGATGACCGAAACCTGCTTGCCGGTCTGGTGCGCGACCAGGTCCGCGAGCGTCACCGAAGAGAGGTAGTCGTACATCTTCTCGTTCAGCGTCGCCCACAGGTCGTGCGTCATGCAGCGCTTGTCGTCGTGGCAATTCTCCTTGCCGCCGCACTGCGTCGCATCGAGCGGCTCATCGACCGCGGTGACGATGCTCGCCACCGTGATGCCCTGCGGCGGGCTGGCGAGGTTGTAGCCGCCGCCGGGGCCGCGCACGCTCGAGACCAGCTTCGCGCGGCGCAACTTGCCGAACAGCTGCTCGAGGTACGAAAGCGAAATGCGCTGGCGCTCGCTGATGGCGGCGAGCGTCACGGGGCCGCGATTCTGGCGCAGGGCCAGATCGACCATCGCGGTAACGGCAAACCTTCCTTTGGTCGTAAGACGCATGGCAATACCTGATTAAGGAGCTCAAGTATACCAAAACCGAGTGAATTTGTCAGGAACTAACTACTTGACTACACGGATGTTTTTATCGCCCTCGGCTGCTTCGATGCGCTCCAGCCGGACCAGCCGGTCCTTGAGGTTGGCCAGAGCCTGCTCCAGCTCGCGGGAATGCTCGACGAGCTTCTGAATCGCCTTGGCGTGGGGATCGTCCTGCTCGGCGACGACCGCGTACGCGGCAAAGCGATCCGCCTGCGCGGCATTCTGCGGCTCTTCGACGATGCGCCCTGGAATGCCGATCACCGTCGCGCCCGCCGGCACCGCCTTCACCACCACCGCGTTCGAGCCGATCTTCGCTCCCGCGCCGACCACGAAACCGCCCAGCACCTTCGCCCCGGCGCCGACGACGACGCCGGGCCCGAGCGTCGGATGGCGCTTCGCGCCCCGGTACAGCGACGTGCCGCCGAGCGTCACGCCCTGGTAAATGGTGCAGCCGTCGCCCACCTCGGCGGTCTCGCCGATGACCACCCCCATGCCATGGTCGATGAACACGCAGCTGCCGATCCGAGCACCGGGATGGATCTCGATCCCGGTCAGCCAGCGACCGAAATGCGAGGTGAAGCGGCCCAGCCAGCCCAGGCGATGGGTCCAGAACCAGTGCGCCAGCTTGTGCACGTAGATCGCGTGCAGCCCCGGGTAGCACGTCAGGACCTCCCAGGCGCTCCGGGCAGCCGGGTCACGCTCGAGGATGCAGGCGATGTCGCCGCGCAGCTTGCTGAACATAAGCGGGATTTTATGTGTTTCCGACTATTTTAGTAAGGCTTTGAGGAGCCCCCGGAGGATGTTCACTTCCTCGCGCTCGAGCGCAGACACCCTGGAAAACAGTCGCCGCCACCGCTCCCGCAATCGCGAATTCTGGGTCATGAAGCCGCTTTTTACGGCCGCCTCCTCCAAGTGTGCATACAGGCCCTCGATGTCTTCCACCGTGGCAAGGCGTTCCGTCCGGGCGAAGGGGATCGCGGCATCGACCGCCATGTGCAGCTCGTAGGCCACGACCTGCACCGCTTGCGCGAGGTTGAGCGAGCTGAAGTCCTTGCTCGCCGGGATATGGACCAGGTTCTGGCAGGCGAAGAGCTCGTCATTGGTCAGGCCCGCCTGCTCGTTGCCGAACACGAACGCGACGTCGCCCTCCACTTCCCGGGCCCGCGTCGCGGCGCTGCGCACGTCGAGGACCTGGGGCGACCACTCGCGCCCTCGCGCGGAAAGCGCAAACGTGGCGACGCAGTCCTGGATCGCCGGCTTCAATTCCTTGTAGATCTGCGCCCCCTCCAGCACGTCCCCCGCGTTGGTCGCCATCCATTGCGCTTCGGGCGCGGGGTAGCGCTCGGGCGCCACCAGCCGCAGGTCGCTGAAGCCCATGGTCTTGATGGCTCGCGCGGCGGAGCCGATGTTGCCGGGATGCTGGGGCCGGCAAAGAACGAAGCGAATAGAATTCGGGGTCAGGGTAACAATTCCTTTGGGCTTCGCCGGAGCCGTAATTGTGACCCTGACCCCGAATTCTTCCAATGCACCCCATGCTCAACATTGCCGTGCGCGCGGCACGCCGCGCCGGCTCGATCATCAACCGCGCCTCGCTCGGCGGCAGCGCCTTGCAAGTGCGCTCGAAACGCGCCAACGATTTCGTCACGCAGGTCGACGGCGCCGCCGAGGAAGCGGTGATCGACATCGTGCGCAAGGCCTACCCGGACCACGGCTTCATCGCCGAAGAGTCGGGCGAGACCGGCGCGGATGCCGAATACCTCTGGATCATCGACCCGCTCGACGGCACCACCAACTTCATCCACGGCTTTCCCCAGTACGCCGTCTCGATCGCCGTGCAGCATCGCGGCGCGCTCGCGCACGCGGTGGTCTACGACCCGGGCAAGAACGAGCTCTTCACCGCAAGCCAGGGCCGCGGCGCGTTCCTCAACGACCGCCGCATCCGCGTCTCGAAATGCCTGAAGCTCGACGACGCGCTGGTCGGCACCGGATTCCCGTTCAAGGAGCTCGGCCGGCTCGACCTCTACATGAGGCAGTTGAGAACCTTCATGGAAAAGAGCTCGGGCGTGCGGCGCGCCGGCGCAGCCGCGCTCGATCTGGCGTACGTCGCTTGCGGCCGCCTCGACGCCTTCTGGGAGCTCGGCCTCGCGCCCTGGGACATGGCGGCGGGCGCGCTGCTCATCCAGGAAGCCGGCGGACTGGTCGCCGACATCACGGGCGAGCAGGAATTCATGAGCTCGGGCGACGTCTGCGCGGCAACGCCGAAGATCTTCCCGGCGGTGCTGGAAGCAATGCGCTAGCCGCAATTCGGGGTCAGGGTCGCAATTCGGCCGCGCAAGCTGAGAATTGCGACCCTGACCCCGAATTAGTCGGCCTTCGCTCCCGACGCCTTCACCACCCTTCCCCATTTTTCCATCTCGGCGCGGATCAGCGCGTCGAACTCCCGGGCCGTGGAACCGACGGGCTCCATGCCGAGCTGCTTCATCCGCCCGGTCAGGTCGGAGGATTTGATCGCGCTGGCGATATCGCCGCTGATTTTCGCGAGTAGCTCATCCTTCAACCCCGACGGCGCAACGATGCCGACGATGCTCAGGGCGCTGACCCCGGGGACGGTTTCCGCGACCACCGGGTACTTCGACACCCGCTCGGGACCGAGCAGCGCGATCACCTTGATTTTTCCCGCGTCGATGAGCGGCGTCACCGCGTAGAGCACGTCGAGCAGGATCGGCACCCGCCCGCCGATCACGTCCTGCTGCGCCGGCGCGCCGCCCTTGTAGGGCACGTGCACGAGATCGATGCCGGTCGAAGTCTTGAGCAGCTCGATGGAGAGGTGCATCGCCGTGCCGCTTCCCGGCGTCGCATAGCTCAGCTTGCCGGGATTGCGCTTCGCGAGCTCGATCAGCTCGGCGATGTTGTTCGCGGGCACCGCCGGGTGCGCCGCGATCACGAGCTGCTGCACCGACACCTGCGTCACCGCCGCCAGGTCCTTCAGCGTGTCGTAGGGCAGGCTCGACCGCAGGCTGGGATTGATCACGTGCGCGGTGACCACGACGCCCAGCGTGTACCCATCGGGCGGCGCCTTGGCCACCGCGTCGGTGCCCACCACCGTGCCGGCGCCGGGCTTGTTCTCGACGATCACCGTCTGGCGCCAGACCTCCTGCATCTTCGCCGCGACCAGCCGGCCGACGATATCGGTCGCGCCGCCGGGCGGAAACGGGACGATCAGGCGAACCGGCTTGACGGGGAATTGCTGTGCCGATGACGGCAGCGAAACCGCAAGGCACAGAAAAGCGAAGGCCCACCGCATCAGAGCTTCGGCATGCCCCCGGTGGCCACCGGATCGTCGGCGTACAGCTTCTTGAAGTCGAAGCTGGCGCGGCGGCCTTCCTGCTTCGGCACGCCGTTGCCGCGGAAATGGTTGAACTCCCGCGGCACGTCGCGGAAGCCGGGCCGGTCGAGCCAAAGGCGGATCAGCCGGCGCTGCCGCTCGGGCTCGGGGAAATTCCTGAACTGGGTGCGCGCGTGCATCAGCGCGTAGTTGTTCAGCACCAGCATCTCGCCGCGCTCGAGGAAGAACGACAGCCGGTTTCCGGGCGCCTTGGCGATCTCGTCGAACAGGTTGAACGCGGCGATGTCCTCGTCGGTGAGCGGCACGCCGAGCGCCTTGTGACCGCCAACGATGCCGGTACGCTGGTAGCGACAACTCAGTTGCTTCTGCCTGATCGAGAAAACAGGAACCCGGTAGGGCGTGACCGGTTCTTCACCGTCGCCCTCCTCGCCCAGCCGGTGGTAGTGATAGCCGCGGTAGAGCGGCTCGAGGAGCTGCGGCGCGCGCTTGCGGATCTCCTCGTGCACGGTGACGCCGCTCACCACCACCGATTCGCCACCCTCCTTCGCCTGCTCCCAACAGGCGAGCGCGATCATCGCCGTGACGTCGCTGTGCGGCCGCAGCTCGAGGTTGCTGCGGTACATGCGCGGCGTCGGGTCTTCGCCCGAGGCGTCGATCACGTGGCCGACGAGCTCTCCCTGCGCGTTCTGCGAGAGCTGCTGCCCGAAGTGCTTGCCGACCTCGCAGACCGCCGCGATGAATTCGTCGAGCGAGCCGAGCGGCAGGCCGCGCACCACGACGAAGCCGCGGCCGGCGCGGACCTCGTCATACGCGGCCTTCAGCTCCGCCGGCGAACGGCCGGTGCAATACGCCGACCGCTCCGGGAAGGAAGCGGCGTTCCAGGCGAAGCTGGCGGAAGCGTGCTCCACGGATCGAATGCTAACGGAAGAGATAGATCGCGGACACGAAAGCGAGGTACTGCTGGCGGGTCTCGACGATCGGGCTGGCGCCCGCCTGCCCGGAGAGCCGCGAGGCGGTGAAGCTGCCGATCAGGTTCCAGTTGGGGGCGAAGCGATAGTTCGCGCCCGCGGTCAGGCGCAGGTTGTTCACGCCGGCGCCGGCCTGGTACTCGGGCAGGCCGGAGCGCGCGGACTGCTCGTCGGTGACGCCGAAGAAGGTCTGCGTGTACTGCCGGCTGCCCCAGCCGATGCCGGGACCGGCGAAGAAGCGCACCCGCTCGTCGACACGAAAGCGCGCGAGCACGTCGAGACGCGCGTAGCTTCCCTGTCCCTCCCCGCCGACGTCGGAATAGACGATCGCGCGGGTGAGAAAGCGCCGGGTGTACGTCACGCCGTAGACGCCGAGGTTCACGGTGCGGTCGACGTCGCCCAGGCCGGCGAGGCGCTGGTCGACGTCTTCCTTCCGGCC
>DATNCP010000053.1:0-6370 GCA_035607175.1 Burkholderiales bacterium | reverse complement strand
AATGCCGGCCACGCCCGTCTGAATATAGTCGCGCACCGTGCGAATCACGTTGATTGCGTTGCCATAGCCGTTGTCGGCGTCGGCGATTACCGGGATGTCGACCGCATTCGCCATGTTGCGCGCGTTGAACAGCACTTCGCTCGCGGTCGCGAACCCGGCGTCGGGCAGGCCGAGCAGCGACAGCGAGGTGCCGTAGCCGGTCATGTAGACCGCGGAAAGGCCCGCCTGCTGGACGATCTTCGCGGTCATCGGGTTGTACGCGCCCAGGACGATCAGCGGGCGCTGCTCCATCAGGCGGCGAAATCGCGTCGACGCTCGCTCGCGCGGCTCCATCGGTATCATGCGTGGACTCTTCGTCAGGTCAGGACGCCTTAGAGTATATGTAATGACCGCAGCCCAGTCGCGCACTCTCTTCCAGAAAATCTGGGACCGGCACGTGGTCGAGCGCCGCGGCGGCCTCGCGCTGCTCTACGTCGACCGGCACATCGTCCACGACGGCTCGTTCAACGTGTTCCGCAAGCTTGCCGCGCGCGGCGCCGGGGTGAGGCGCCCGGCGCTGACCTTCGGCACCGCGGACCACTACGTGCCGACCATTGGGAAGACGGCAGGCCGCTCGGCGGCGGATGCGCCGACGCCGGAAATCCGGCGCATGGTGGAGGCCTTCGCCGGCAACGCCGCGGCGCATCGCTTCACCGCGTTTCCGCTCGGCGACGAGCGCCAGGGCATCGTGCACGTCGTCGGTCCCGAGCAGGGCATCACGCTGCCTGGCCTGGTGCTGGTCTGCGGCGACAGCCATACCTCGACGCACGGCGCGCTCGGCGCGCTCGCCTTCGGCATCGGGCAGTCGGAGAACGAGCACGTGCTCGCGACGCAGACGCTGTGGCAGGCACCGTCGAAAACCCTGCGCGTGCGCATCGAAGGAAGCCGGCCGCGCGGCGTGAGCGCGAAGGACGCGATCCTCGCGGTGATCGCGAAGCTCGGCGCGGCGGGCGGCGTCGGGCATGTCATCGAGTACGCGGGCGCCGCCGTTCGCTCGATGAGCATCGAGGAGCGGCTCACGCTGTGCAACATGTCGATCGAGGCCGGCGCGCGCGCCGGGATGGTCGCGCCCGACGACACGACCTTCGCCTATCTCGCGGGCCGGCCGTTCGCGCCGAAGGGCGAGCTGTGGGACCGCGCCGTGGCCAGCTGGAAGGCGCTGCCGAGCGACGAAGATGCCCGCTTCGATGCCGAAGTGACGCTCGACGCGGCGAGCCTCGAGCCGATGGTGACCTGGGGAACCAATCCGAGCCAGGCGCTGCCGATCAGCGCGACGGTGCCGGCGGGCTCGGAGCGGGCGCTCGAGTACATGGGCCTCGTGCCGGGCACCCGGCTCGACGGGCTGGCGGTGGATCGCGTCTTCATCGGCTCGTGCACCAACGGCCGCATCGAGGACCTGCGAGCCGCGGCGGCGGTCGCGCGCGGCAGAACGGCGCGCATTCCCGCGATCGTCGTGCCGGGCTCGGGTCCGGTGAAGAAGCAGGCGGAGGCCGAGGGCCTCGACAAGATCTTCACCGCGGCGGGCTTCGAGTGGCGCCACGCCGGCTGCTCGATGTGCGTCGGGATGAACGGCGACCTGGGCAAGCCCCAGCAACGCATCGCCTCCACGTCGAACCGCAACTTCGAGGGACGGCAGGGCAGGGGCGTGCGCACCCACCTCGTCAGCCCGGCGATGGCGGCGGCCGCGGCGGTGTTCGGCTGCCTCACCGACGTGCGCCGACTGGAGGGCTGACCGATGGCCGAGCCATTCAAGGTCCTCACCGCCGCCGCCGTGCCCTACGACGCGACGAACGTCGATACCGACCAGATCATCCCGGCGCGCTTCCTCAAGGTGCCGCGCCAGGAGGGGTATGGCCGGTTCCTCTTCCACGACCTGCGTTTCCGCGAGGACGGCGCCGAGGTGCCGGATTTCGTGCTCAACCGGCCGGATTACCGCGGCGCGCGCATCTTCGTCGCCAACGCCAACTTCGGTTGCGGCTCGTCGCGCGAAGGCGCGCCGTACGCGTTCTACGACAGCGGCTTCCGCAGCGTCATCGCGCCGAGCTTCGGCGATATCTTCTTCAACAACTGCCTGAAGAACGGCATCGTGCCGGTGCGCCTCGCCGACGACATTTGCACAGCGCTGCGCGACGAGCTCAAGGCGAAGCCGGGAACGGAGATCACGGTGGATCTCGAATCGCAGCGGGTGAACGGCAGGCACGCGTTCGTGATCGATCCGTTCTACCGCGAGATGCTGCTTCAGGGCGTCGACGAGCTCGGGCTGACGCTATCGATGCTGGCGAAGATCGAGGACTTCGAGCGGGCGTACGCCGAAGCGGCGCCGTGGGCGACGCGCTAGAGGAGCGGGCATGAGCACGACGACGAGCCTCGAGCCGCTGATCAAGGCCCTGCAGGCGATCATCGGCGCCGAGCACGTGATCACCGACCGGGCCGAGCGGGCGTTCTACTCGACCGACGTCTTCTACGAGGGCAAGCCGGCCGACGTGGTGGTGCAGCCCGGCAGCAAGCACGAGCTCGCCCGTAGCGTGGCCGAAGCCGCCCGGATCGGCCATGCCGTCGTGCCGCGCGGCGGCGGCATGTCCTATTCGGCGGGCTACGTGCCCGAGCGCGAGGCGTCGATGGTCGTCGACACCCGCCTCCTCGATCGCATCGTCGAAATCAACGCCGAGGACATGTACGTCACCGTCGAGTGCGGTGTCACCTGGAAGCAGCTCTACGAGGCATTGAAGGAGAAGGGTCTTCGCACGCCTTATTTCGGGCCGTTCTCGGGCATGAACGCGACCGTCGGCGGGACGCTGTCGCAGAACAGCATGTTTTTCGGTTCCGGCATCCACAGCACGGCGGCCGAGGCGGTGCTCGGACTGGAGGTGGTGCTGGCCGATGGCCGCATCGTCAAGACCGGCTCCGGCGCCACGCCGTTCAATCCCTCGCCATTCCTGCGCGCGTATGGTCCCGACCTGACCGGTATTTTTCTCGGCGACACCGGCGCGCTCGGCGTGAAGGTGCAGGCGACCCTGCGGCTGGTGAAGTTCCCGCCGGTCCAGCTGTTCGGCTCGTTCGCCTTCGAGCAGGACGCTCACATGGTGGCGGCGATGAGCGAGATCGCCCGGCAGGGGCTGGCGAGCGAATGCTTCGGCTTCGATCCTTTCCTGTTGCAGCTGCGGATGAAGTTCGAGGGTCTGGCCCAGGATCTCAAGTCGCTCGCCTCGGTCGTCAAGTCGGGCAAGTCTCTCTTCGCCGGGCTCAAGGACGCCGCCAAGGTCGCGGTCGCCGGGCGCGCCTACATGGAGGGCGTCGGCTACGCCATGCATGTCGTCGTCGAAGGCCGCGATCAGGCCGACGCCGATAGCGCCATGAAGAAGGTGCGCGAGATCGCGACCCGTCACGGCAAGGAGATCGAGAACAGCCTGCCGAAGCTGGTGCGCGCGAATCCGTTCCCGCCCACGAACCGCCTGCTGGGGCCGGAGGGCCAGCGCTGGGTTCCGATCCACGCGATGGTCCCGCATTCGCGCGTGCTGCCGCTGCTGCGGGCGGTCGACCAGTACTTCAACGCCAATCGCGACGTGATCGAGAAGAACGGCATCGAGTGGGGCTACCTGGTCGGCACCGTCGGACCGACCGCGATCCTGGTCGAGCCGACTTTCTTCTGGCCCGATTCGCACTACGAAGTGCACCGCCGCCACATCCAGCCTGCGCACTACGCCAGGCTGAAGCAGCTGCCGACCAACATGGACGCCCGCAACGCCATGGTCAGGATCCGCAAGGACCTGGCCAGGCTGTTCCTGGAGCACGGCAGCGCCCACCTGCAGGTCGGGAAAATGTATCCCTATCGCGAGAGCCGCGACCCGCTGACCTACGCCCTGTTGCAGGCCATCAAGGACCACGTCGACCCGCAGCACCTGATGAACCCGGGCTCGCTCGGACTGCGATGAGCGGCGGTCCGCGCTCGTACGGCGTGGTCGGCCTGGCGGAGCAGCGTGAGATGAGCGGGCTTGAATTTGCGCGCGCCCTGGTGAGCGGCGCTCTGCCGCTCAACACCATGGCGAAGACGATGGGCTACAACATCGTTGAAGCCGAGGAAGGGCGCGTCGTCGTGACTGCAATGGCAAGCGCGGACCACATGAATCCGCACGGAACAATCCATGGCGGTGTTGCGGCGACCCTGCTCGATTCCTGCATGGGTTTGGCCGTGCGCACGCTCCTGCCAAAAGGCATCGGCTCGGTCACGCTGGAGTTCAAGATGTCGTTCCTTCGCCCCATCGCTCCCGGGTCAGGCTTGCTGCGCGCCGAAGGCAAGGCGCTGATGGTCGGCCGGCAGATTGGAGTTGCGGAAGGCTGGATTACCGCAGCCGACGGCAAGCTGCTCGTTCACGGGACGACGACCTGCCTCAACCAGCCATTGGGCTAGCCCGGCAACGCTCGCAGCGTTGCTACGGGCGCGACGAGAGCGTCTGCGGTCCTTCCCGCTCTGGCGAGGCGGTCTTCGAGCCCTCCCAATCCCCGCCGAGCGCCTTGACCAGGAACACGGTGGTGAGCAGCCGCTGGCCGACGAGCTGCGCGGCGAGACGCTGGTTGTTGAGCAGGGCCTGCTGCGCGACGATGACTTCGAGCGGGCTCGCCACGCCGCCCTCGTAGCGGGTGTTGACGAGGTCCAGCACGCGCTGCTGGCTGGCAACCGAGATGCGCGACTGGTCGGAGGCGCGCTCGAGCGCAGCGAGGCCGATGATGCCGTCCTCCGCTTCCTGCATCGCGCCCAGCACCACGCGCCGGTAGTTGGCCACGGCGATCTCGTAGCCCGCCTTGCTGAAATCGAAGTTCGCCCGGATGCGGCCGCCGTCGATGAGCGGCTGCAGCAGGTTCACGCCGAGCGACCACACCAGGCTCGGCCGCTCGAACAGCGCGTCGATATTGCGGCTCTGCTGGCCGAGCGTGGCGCCGAGAACGATGCTGGGATAGAAGGCGGCGTTCGCGACGCCGACCTGCGCGTTGGCGGCCGCCATCGCCCGCTCGGCCGCGGCGACGTCGGGCCGGCGCTCGAGGATGTCGGAGGGCACGCCGATCGGCACCGCGGGCGGGGTCAGCTCGGCGCGCACATCGGGCTCGATCGAGAACAGTGGCGCCGGCGTGCCGGTCAGGCTCGCGAGGGCGTGCTGGAACTGCGCGCGTTGCCGCTTCAGGATGTCGACCTGGGTGAGCGTGTTGTCGATCAGCGCCTGCTGCTGCGCCACGTCGAGGCCGGTGCCCGCGCCGAGGTCGTGGCGCGTGCGCGCGATGCCGAGCGAGCGCTGCTGCAGCTCGATCGCCTTCGCCAGCACGTCGAGCTCGATGTCGGTCTGGCGCAGGTTGAAATAGGCGGTGGCGAGGTCGGCGGTGAGCAGCAGCTTCACGTTCTCGAGGTCGGCGGCGGACTGCTCGTAGCTCGCGCGCGCGCCGGAGACGAGCGACGAGACGCGGCCGGCGAAATCCAGCTCGTAGCTCGCCGCCAGGCCGACGGCGAAATCGTTCTGCGTGGTGGAGAAGTTGGGCGAGGCGTTGTTGGTGAGCGGCCGGTTTTCAGTAATGCGGAAGCGCTGCGCGCGCACCGCCGCGGCGACCTGCGGATACTGCGCCGCGCCCACCGAGGCGAGGGTGGCGCGCGCCTGCGCGAGGCGCTGGTAGGCGGCGGCCAGGGTTGGGTTGCCGGCCAGCGCCTTGTCCATCAGCTCGTCGAGCTTCGGATCGCTGAAGCGCGCCCACCAGCGGCCCTTCGGCGCGGCGTCGTTCGGCGCGCCTTCGCGGAACGGCGCCTCCACCTTCCACGCCACCGGCATCTCGGGCTTGGGCGGGTCGTACTTGGGAGCCGCGCATCCCGCGAGGAGCGCGGCAAGCAGGACGCCGCGCGTCACTTTTTCCGGTCCGCTTTCGGTGCGTCGGCGATGACGCTCACCGGGTCGCCGTCGTTCAGCGAGTCGGGCGGATTGAGGACCAGGCGGTCCCTGTTGCCGACGCCGTCCAGCACCTCGATCGCCTCGCCATAGTTGCGGCCGACGCGCACCGGCCGCAGGTGCACCTTGCTGTCCGCTCCGACCGCGGCGACGCGCGGCCCCTCGGCCCGGATCATCAGCGCGTTGGTCGGGATGGTCGTCACGCCGCTCGGCTGCAGCGGCAGCGCCACCTGCACGAACGCCCCCGGCAGCAGGACGCCGTCCTTGTTGGGCAGCGTGATCTCCACCTGCATGGTGCGCGTGGTGGCGTCGATGGAGGCCGCGGTGCGCGAGATCTCGCCCTTGAAGCCCGAGCCGCGCAGCTCGGTCTGCGTCACCACCACCTGCTGGCCGACCTTGACCAGCTG
>DATNCP010000051.1:0-11536 GCA_035607175.1 Burkholderiales bacterium | reverse complement strand
AGCCGGTATTAGGCGGCTAGAGCGAAACGCTCGTCGTTGGCGTTTGTAGTGTTTCCAGAATGGATTTACGAGGTGTTCTGGTCCTCGGCATGCCCTGCGCTGCTTCGATGCCCACGTCGAAACCAGGTCGCCCCCGGAATCTCGGTGCTAAGGCGCCATTATCCCATGTGAGGCCGGGTCATTGCTTGTTCAAGCCAGCCGGCCGGGTTTCACTGCAATTCCTCGACCGCTACGAGCGCGGCGCCGAAAGCGTTCGAGCAGCGCTGCGCGAGCGCCAGATTGCGCTTGGCGTCGGCGCATTCGTCGGCGGCGGCGCCCGGCGCCTGGATGGTCGCGAGCTGGACATCGCGTGTCGCGCCCGAGCTCGCCTCGACGATCGAGAATGGCCCGGCCGGCTTGAGCGCCAGCTTCGAGAAGTCGCGCGGCGCGTCGGCGACCATGGCGAGGAGCTGCGTGGTTCCCGGAGGCCCGCCGGCCACGACTTCCCAGTTGGCGCGCGGCAGGCGCAGCGCCTCGCCGGCCTCGAGCCGGTTCGAACGGTCGAGCTGATTCGGGAACAGCATGTCGAAGGTCTTGCCGTCGGAGCCGACCATCAGCAGGTAGAGGTAGCCGGGATGGCTCGAGCTGACGGTGAACTCGACCTTGTCGCGGCCGATCCTGACCGTCTGCTCGCGCATGCTGACTGTCACTACGCGGCGGTCGTCGCGCTGGGCGTAAATGTCCTTCAGCGTGTCGACGGGAGAGACGCCGGCCGGTGGCGGAAGTTCCTGCCGCTCGACGAAGCCGAGCACCGCCCGCGAGTTGCCGGTGATGGAGATGTGATGCGCGGCATAGCCGGGAACGTTGCGCAGCTTGGCGTTGATCAGGTCCTGCGCGCAGCTCTGGATCTCGTCGGCGGTGATGGCGCCGCTGCCGTCGAGGTCGCGGGCGCGGCCACGCACGCACTCGAGCCAGGCTTGCGTGGCCACGCCGCCGCGGCCCGGCTCGTCGAGCGAGACCTCGTTGTCGCGCGCCGCGGCGATGTACGTGTAGTTCAGCGCACCGCTGCCGGCCGAGCGCGTGCCGACGCCGATGTTCTTCTTCAGCACGTTGACGGGCGTGCTGCACGCCTCGCCCGGCGTCGAGCGCGGGAAGTACTTCGCCTGGAAACGGGAGCTGGCGGCGCCGGGGGAACTCGTCGCGCGCGTGGTCGCGCCGCCCGAATGGCAGGCGTCGAGGAACACCACCATCTTGTTTGCCCTGCGCGAGAGCGTCCTCAGCTTCGCCTCGATGTCGGTGTCCATGAAGCCCCGGCCCTCGACCGTGATCAGCGCCTCGCCGCAGCGCTCGTCGGGATCGCGCACCAGCGCGCGGCCGCCGTGGCCGGAGTAGTAGATGAAGACGTTGTCGTTCGGCGCGATGCGCTCGTGCAGCCGGTCGAAGGCGGCGTCCATTCCCGCGTGCGTCAGCTGGCCGTCGCTCAGGAAGATCATGTTCGCCTCCCGGACGCCGAGGCGGCGCGCGATTTCCTTCGCGCTGCCCGCGTCCTCGGCGACGCCCTTCAGCGGCGAGACGCCGGGAACGGCATAGTTGGAGATCGTCATGATCAGCGCGTGCGTTTCCGCAAGCGCGGACGTGGCCATCAACGCGCAGGCGATCGCGATGAGACGCTTCGACATGGTGTTCCCCCTGCGGCGACTATAGCGCAAGCGACTCCCTATAATCCGCTCGAAGGGAGGCGGCAGAATGGCGGTCGGAGTGCGAGGCAACCGCTCGGTGATGACGGTTGCATATGTCGTGGTGCTGGCGCTCGCGGCTGCGGCCGCGTATTGGCGCCTGCCCGCCGCGCTCGACCTGAAGCTGATGGACGCGCAGATGCGCTTCCTGCGCGGGAATTTCCCGCGTCCCGCGGATAACGACGTGGTGATCGTCGGCCTCGACGAGCCGTTCCTCGAGTCGATGCGCGAGCCGCTCGCGCTGCTGCATCCGCATCTCGCGCGCTTCCTCGCCGCGATGACGGTCGCCAAGCCGGCGGTGGTCGGCCTCGACGTCGTGCTGCCTTCGCGCAGCTACCGCTTCCTCGCGCCGGTCGACCACCCGGAGACGAACTACGACGCGATCCTGCTGCGCGCCCTGCTGCAGGCGAAGCGCGAAGTGCCGGTGCTCTTCGCCAAGACCTGGGATTTCGAGGCGCGCAGGTTCCGGCCGATCCTCGTCGACTACGTGGTCGCCGCGCGGCCGGGCAACTCGCCGATTCCAGGCGAAGCCGACGCGCGCGCCTCGGTGCTCGTCTGTCCCGACGAGGACGGCACGGTGCGCCGCTTTCCCGACGCGAGCTGCAACCAGGACGCAAGCGGCTACGGCATGGCGGCCAAGCTCGCCGCCTACGCCGGCAAGGCGCAGGCCGGGTCGGGCTACATCGACTACACGATCGGCGCGCCGCTGCGCTACATCCCGCTCGCCGAGGTGCTCGGGTGGCTGGAGAGCGGCGACCAGGCGAAGCTCGCGTCGACCTTCGGCGGCCGCGTGGTGCTGCTCGGGCCGATCCTGCCTTTCGACGACCGCCATACGGTCCCGGTCGAGCTCGCCGGCTGGGAGCCCGGCGTGCGCCATGTCCCCGGCGTGCTGATCCACGCGCAGTCGGTGCGCTCGATCCTGGGGACCGGCCTGCTGCAGCCGGTGCCGCCGATCCTCGAGGCGCTGCTCGCGGGCCTGTTCACCCTGGTGTGGTGGGTTCGCAGGCCCTGGCTGGGCGGCACGCTCTACGTAATCGCCGCCGCGGCGCTGCTCTTCGCGAGCACGCGGCTGATGCTGCACGGCTACGTGCTCGCGATCGTCGCCGCGCTGGTCGCCGGCATCGCCGCCGCGGCGTTGCGCTTCGGCGTGGAGGCGATGCGCGACGCGAAAGAGAAGAAATTCCTCAAGGGCTCGTTCGCCGGCACGGTCAGCCCGCAGGTGCTGCGCGAGATCCTCGCCGGGCGCATCGTACCGGGCCAGGCCGACCGCAAGCGCGCCTGCGTGCTGTTCTCCGACATCCGCGGCTTCACCAAGCGCGGCGAGGCGATGCCGCCCGAGCGCCTGGTCGCCATGCTGAACCGCTACTTCTCGGTGATGAGCGAGGTGGTGCACAAGCACCACGGCACGGTCGACAAGTTCATCGGCGACGGCTTGATGGCGATCTTCGGCGCGCCGCAGGAGCTCGAGCGCCCCGAGCGCAACGCGCTCGACGCGGCGCAGGAGATGATCGAGCGCCTCGCCGAGGTGAACGCCGAGCTCGCGCGGCAGGGCGAAGAGCCGCTCAGGATCGGCATCGGCCTGCATTCGGGCGAGATCGTCGTCGGCCATATCGGCTCGCGGGAGCGGCACAACTACACCGCGATCGGAGACGTGGTGAACGTCGCCGCGCGCCTGGAAGGCCTGTCGAAGACGGTGGGCCACCTCATCGTCTGCTCGCGCACGGTCGCCGAAGCGCTCGGCTGCCCGCCGACGCTCGTCAGCCTCGGCGAGAAGCCTGTTGCCGGACATTCGCCTCAGGAAATCTACGGATGGAAAGGAGCTTGACCATGAAGAACCTTCTGCTTGCACTCGCTCTGACGGCGTCGACGCTGGCGCTCGCCGCCGAGCCGCTCGGGATGGTGATCGACGTGCAGGGGAACGCCACCCTCAACGACGGCGGCAAGACCGCGCGGCTCGACATGCTGTCCTATCTGAACGCCCAGGCCGAGATCCAGCTCTCGCCGGGCGCTTCGATGACCGCGACCTGGTACGCCGGCGCCAGGGAGCTGAAGTTCGCCGGCCCGGCCCGCCTGAAGGTGGAGCCCGGCGGCATCAGGGTCGTGCAGGGCGGTGCGGCGCAGGAGCGCAAGGTGAGCGATGAGAAGATCGATGCCACTCGCAAGCCGCCCACCCGGCTCGGCCAGGCGGCGATCGCCATGCGCGGCATGAAGCCGATGACGCCCGAGCAGGAGAGACTGCGCGAGAAGCTGCGCCCAGCCGACAACGCGCCCTTCGGCGACTGGGTGGTCTACGCCATGGGCCTGGAGCAGATCGGCCTGACCAGCGAAGCGAAGGGCGTCTGGAAGAAGCTCTCGGCGCAGCGGCCGAACGACCCGAAACTGCGCCAGCTCGCCGAGTAGGAGGCGGCCTAGAGAAGCTTCAGCAGCTCGGCGGGCGCGCCGATCACCGCATCGGCGTCCCAGTCGCGCGGCGGCGGATTCTCCGGGCTGTGATAGCCCCATTCGACCGCGACCGGGCGCATGCCGGCGGCACGCGCCGCCTGCACGTCGCGCAGGTCGTCGCCGACATAGAAGCACTTCGGCGGCGCCAGCTTGATCTGCTCGGCTGCGAGAAACAGCGGGTCGGGATGCGGCTTGAGGTGCGGCGTCGAGTCGCCGCACACCACGCACGCGGGGGCGAGCTTCAAGGCCGCGACGATGCGCGGCGTGAAGCGCGAAGACTTGTTGGTGACGATTCCCCAGGCGATGCGGCGACCGACCAGCTCCTGCAGCAGCCCGGCCATGCCGGGGAACAGCCGCGTCTCGACGCAGACGCGCTCGTCGTAGCGATCGAGGAACGCATTGCGCAGCGGCAGGTAGCCCGGGTCCTCGGGACTCAGGCCAAAGCCGACCCGCAGCAGGCCGCGCGCACCCATCGAGGCGTAGGGACGGACCTCGCTGACCGCAAGCTCGTTCAGGCCTCTTTGCCGCCGCAGATGGTTGAGCGCCGCGCCGAGGTCGGCGGCGGTGTCGGCGAGCGTGCCGTCGAGGTCGAAGAGGACGGCCCGGCTAGGCGCCACGCATGCAGCAGAGCAGGTAGTTCACGTCGCAGTCGCGGCCGAGGCTGTAGACGCGCGAGAGCGGGTTGTAGGTCATGCCGATCAGCTCTTCGCTGCTCAGGCCGCTCGCGCGGCACCAGCCGGCGAGCTCCGAGGGTTTTACGAAGCGCTGGTAGTCGTGCGTGCCCTTCGGCAGCAGGCCGAGGACGTACTCGGCGCCGATCACGGCGAAGAGATAGGACTTGGGGTTGCGGTTGATGGTCGAGAAGAAGACGTGCCCGCCCGGGCGAACGAGCCGCGCACAGGCGGCCACCATGGACGCCGGATCCGGCACGTGCTCGAGCAGCTCCATGCACGTGACCACGTCGAACGCGCCCACGCAATCTTCGACAGCGGATTTCCTGTAGCGAACATCGAGCTTGCTCTCGAGCAGGTGAAGCTCGGCGACCTGCAGCGCCTTGTCCGACAGGTCGATGCCGGTGACGCGCGCGCCGCGGCGCGCCATGCTTTCGGCGAGGATGCCGCCGCCGCAGCCGACATCGAGCACGTCCTTGCCGGCGAGCGGCGCGTGGCCCTCGATCCATTCCAGGCGCAGCGGATTGATCTCGTGCAGCGGCCGGAATTCACCCGCCGGATCCCACCAGCGGGCGGCGAGGCGGCTGAATTTCTCGAGCTCGGCGGGGTCGGCGTTCACCATGGCGGCATTGTCCCAAAACAAAAAACCCCGCACGAGCGGGGTTTCTTGTCGGATCTTGCGACGCCTACCGCGCGCGCGTGCCGATCACTTCGATCTCGACGCGGCGGTCGGGCTGCAGGCACTCGATCAGCTTCGGGGTGCGGTTGTTGCCCATGGCCTTGCACTTGTCGCCGCTCACCGGCTGCTTCTCGCCCTTGCCCTCGGTGTAGACGCGGTTCTGCTCGGTGCCCTTCGACGCCAGGTACGCCTTGACGGCGTCGGCGCGGCGCACCGAGAGGCGCTGGTTGTAGGTGTCGCTGCCGAGGCGGTCGGCATGGCCGATCGCGATCACGACTTCGACGCTCACGCCTCTCATCCGGCTCTGCAGCTCGTCGAGCTTCTTCTGCCCGTCGGGCTTGATCTCGGCGCGGTTGAAGTCGAACAGCACGTCGGTGGAGAAGGTGACTTTCTCGGCGACGGGCTTGGGCGCGGGCTTCGGCGCTTCCACGGGCGCGGCACGCGGCGCAGGCGCCGGGGCAGGCGCGGGAGCAGGGGCCGGCGCAGGCTTTGGTGTGTCGCTCGCGCATCCGGCGGCGAGGGCAAGCGCTGCGAGCAGGAGCCAGGTCTTGTGCATCATTTTTTCACCCTCCCGTACGGAAAAAGTATTCGGATCAAGAATCTGCGCGTTTCCCGACGGCATTCTGCCATAACTGCGAACGGGCCTCCAAGCGCTCCAGGGCGGGATTTTCGATTTCACGCTCGCGCATCAGCTGCCTCCCGCCGACCCAGACGTGGCTGACGTTCTCGCGTCCCGCCGCGTAGACGAGATGCGAGATCACGTCATAGCAGGGCGCGAGCTCGGGTGCGTCGAAGTCCACCGCGATCAGGTCGGCGGCCTTGCCGGGCTCGATCGAGCCGGTGATTTTTTCCAGGCCGAGCGCTCTCGCGCCGCAGAACGTCGCCGCGCGCAGGGCCGCGTGCGCGGGCATCGCCTGCGCATCGTCGCCGACCGCCTTCGCGAGCAGGGCGGCGGTGCGCATCTCCTGGAACATGTCGAGGCGATTGTTGCTCGCCGCGCCGTCGGTGCCGAGCGCGACGTTCACGCCCTTCCGCAACAGCGAATGAACGGGTGCAAAGCCGCTGGCGAGCTTGAGATTCGACGAGGGGCAGTGCACGACCGACGCTCCTTGCTTCGCCAGCAGATCCATCTCCGCGTCGTCGAGGTGCACCGCGTGCACCGCGACCAGGCTCGGCCCGACCAGCCCGAGGCGCGCCAGGCGCTCGAGCGGGCGCACGCCATGCTCCGCCAGCGAGCGCTCGATCTCGCCTCGCGTCTCGTGCAGGTGGATATGGACCGGCACGTCGAGCTCGGCGGAAAGGGTCGCGACCTTCTTCAGGGATTCGTTGGAGACCGTGTAGGGCGCGTGCGGCGCGAGGCAGAAGGAGGCGAGCGGCTCGTCGCGGCTCCGGTCGCGCACTTCCAGGCCGCGGCGCAGATAGTCGGCGGCGTCAGAGGCGTAGGCCGACGGAAACTCGATCACGATCATCCCCTGCGCCGAGCGCAAGCCGGCGGCGAGCGCCGCCTCGAGCGAGGCGTCGGGGAAGAAATACATGTCGTTGAAGCAGGTGATGCCGCCGCGGATCATCTCGGCGCACGCGACCAGGGTTCCGTCGCGGACGAAATCACGCGACACGTGCTTCACCTCGGCGGGCCAGATATGGTCCTCGAGCCAGCGCACGAGCGGCAGGTCGTCCGCGAGCCCGCGCAGAAGCGACATTGCGGCGTGGGTGTGGGCGTTCACCAGCCCCGGCATCAGCACGTGGCTTGCCAGAGCGACTTCTTCGTAGCCGGCAAAGCGCGCGCGCGCCTGCGGTGCGGGAAGGATTGCCTCGATCTTGCCGTCGCGCACCGCGACGGCGTGCCGCTCCAGCACCGCGCCCGCCGGCTCGACCGGCACGACCCAGCGGGCGGTGAGGAGGAAGCGGGCTTTCGCGTGCTCGGTAAAGGGCTTTTCTTCTATCGGGGCGTGCCCTGCACCTCGACCACCACCCTGCGGTTGGGGGCGAGGCACGCGATCATCGACTTGCGGTCCTTCTGGTCCGGGCAGGACTGCACCGGCAGCGTCTTGCCGAAGCCGAACACCTCGACCTTGGCGCCGTCCGCGCCTTTCGACACCAGATAGGCGCGGACCGCCTCGGCGCGCTTCTCCGACAGGCGCTGGTTGTACTGCGGCGATCCCAGGCGGTCGGCATGGCCGTTCACATTCACGTAACGGATGTCGCCGAGGTCCTTCAGCTTCGCGATCACCTCGGCATCGAGCCTGGACCGCGCGTCGGCAGTGAGCGTCGCCTTGTTGAATTCGAACAGCTCGGTGGAGGCGAGATTGATGATCGCGGGCTTCTTCGGCGCGGGTGCCGGCGTCACCGGCGCGGCCGCTCTAGGCGTCGCGACCGGCGCCGGCGCAGGCGCGGCGGCCGGCGCCTCAGGCTTCGGCGCGGGCTTCTGCTCCTCGGTGGCGCAACCGGCTACGAGCGCGGCGCCGCAAAGGGCGCTGAAAAAGGCCTTTTTTGAGTTCATTTATCCCCCTCAATTTTTGCTTGGCGACGGTGCCGATTTGTAGCACAGCCGCGCGCGGCCAGACAAGCGTTTTTTAGAGGGAAAACCGGGGCTTGCATGATAAAATTTGGGCCTCTCCCGCATGGAATCCATCGCCAAAGAAACCCTCTCGATTTCACTCGAGGAGGAGATGCGGCGTTCCTACCTCGATTACGCGATGAGCGTGATCGTGGGCAGGGCGCTTCCGGACGTCCGCGACGGCCTGAAACCGGTCCATCGCCGCGTCCTGTTCGCCATGCACGAGGCGAACAACATCTGGAACCGCCCCTACGTGAAGTGCGCCCGCATCGTCGGCGACGTGCTGGGCAAGTACCACCCGCATGGCGATACCGCCACCTACGAGGCGCTGGTGCGCATGGCGCAGGACTTCTCGATGCGTTACACGCTGATCGACGGCCAGGGCAATTTCGGCTCGGTCGACGGCGACGCGGCGGCCGCCTACCGGTACACGGAATGCCGGCTGGAAAAGATCGCCTCGGAGCTGCTGGCCGACATCGAGGCCGAGACGGTCGACTTCGCGCCGAACTACGACGGCAAGGAGCTCGAGCCGAAGGTGCTGCCGTCGCGCGTGCCCAACCTGCTGGTCAACGGCTCCTCGGGCATCGCGGTGGGCATGGCGACCAATATCCCGCCGCACAACCTCTCCGAGGTGGTCGACGCCTGCCTGCACCTCCTCGCCACGCCGCATTGCGCGGTCGAGGAGCTGATCAAGCTCATGCCGGCGCCCGATTTCCCGACCGCCGGCATCATCTACGGCATCGCCGGCGTGCACGAGGGCTACCGCACCGGGCGCGGCAGGGTCGTGATGCGCGCGCGCACGCACTTCGAGGAGTTCGGCAAGGGGGGCGAGCGCACCGCGATCATCGTCGACGAGCTGCCCTACCAGGTGAACAAGAAGACGCTGCTCGAGAAGATCGCCGAGCTCGTCACCGACAAGCGGCTCGAGGGCATCTCCGACCTGCGCGACGAGTCCGACAAGTCCGGCATGCGCATGGTGATCGAGCTGAAGCGCGGCGAGCTGCCGGAGGTGGTGCTGAACAACCTCTACAAGATGACGCAGCTGCAGGACACCTTCCACATGAACATGGTCGCGCTGGTCGATGGCCAGCCGCGCGTGCTGCATCTGAAGGACCTGCTCGAGGCGTTCATCTCGCACCGCCGCGAGGTGGTCACGCGGCGCACCGTGTTCGAGCTGAGAAAGGCACGCGAGCGCGGGCATATCCTGGAAGGCCTGGCCGTCGCGCTGTCCAACGTCGATGAAGTGATCGCGCTGATCAAGAAGGCGCCCGCGCCGGCGGAGGCGAAGCGCGACCTGATGGCCCGCGCCTGGGGCTCGGATCTGGTCCGTGCGTTGATCGGGAAGAATCCGGTCGCGCAGTTCCGGCCGGAAGGCCTGGCCGAGATCTACGGCCTCAAGGACGATGGCTACTACCTGTCCGACGCGCAGGCGCAGGCGATCCTCGAGCTGCGCTTGCAGCGGCTGACGGGCCTGGAGCAGGACAAGATCCGCGACGAGTACAAGGAAGTGATGACGCAGATCGCCGACCTGCTCGACATCCTGGCCAAGCCGACGCGCATCACGGCGATCATCGGCGACGAGCTGCGCTCGATGAAGACCGCCTACGGCGACGGCCGCAGGAGCGAGATCGTCACGGTCGGCGAGGACATCTCGATCGAGGACCTGATCGCGCCGCAGGACATGGTGGTGACGTTCTCGCACGGCGGCTACGTCAAGTCGCAGCCGCTCACCGAGTACAAGGCGCAGCGCCGCGGCGGCCGCGGCAAGACGGCGACGACGATGAAGGAGGACGACTTCATCGAGCGCCTGTTCGTCGCCCACTCGCACGACTACCTGCTGTGCTTCTCCGATCGCGGCCAGCTCTACTGGCTGAAGGTGTACGAGGTGCCGGCCGGCAGCCGCACCAGCCGCGGCAAGCCGATCGTCAACATGTTCCCGCTCGCCGAGGGCGAGAAGATCACGGCGGTCGTGCCGGTGAAGGAGTTCGACGAGAACCACTACGTGTTCATGGCCACCGCGCAGGGCACGGTAAAGAAGACCTCGCTCGCCGAGTTCTCCCGGCCGCGGCCGAGCGGCATCATCGCCGTCGGCCTGGACGAGGGCGACTACCTGGTCGGAGTCGCGCTCACCGACGGCAAGTACGACGTGATGCTGTTCTCCTCCGAGGGCAAGGCGGTGCGCTTCGAGGAGAACGACGTGCGGCCGATGGGCCGCCAGGCGACCGGCGTGCGCGGCATGAAGCTCGGCGAAGGGCAGCGCGTGGTCTGCATGCTGGTCGCCAAGACGGAAAATGAGGACTCGTCGAAGTCGGTTCTGACCGCGACCGCGAACGGTTTCGGCAAGCGCACCGCCATCGGCGAATACCCGCGCCACGGGCGCGGCGGGCAGGGCGTGATCGCGATCCAGACTTCCGAGCGAAACGGCCCGCTGGTCGGCGCCGTGCTGGTGGTGGACCAGGACGAGGTGATGCTGATTTCCACCGGCGGCGTGCTGATCCGCACCGCCGTGGCGCAGATCCGGGAGATGGGCCGCTCTACGCAGGGCGTGACGCTGATCTCCCTGGATGCGGGAGAGAAGCTTGCTGGCATGGAGCGCATCGAGGAACGCGATCTCGGAGGCAACGGCAACGGCGGGAACGGCAACGGCAACGGTGGCCATGGCGACGGCCACGAGGACCTTCCCCCGCCGGCGGACCCGCAGCCCACCGTCCATTAAGTAGAACCGATGTCCCGTATTTTCAATTTCAGCGCGGGGCCGGCCATGCTCCCGGCCGAGGTATTGGCGCGCGCCGGCGACGAGATGCTCGACTGGCGCGGCAGCGGCATGGGCGTGATGGAGATGAGCCACCGCGGCAAGGAGTTCATCGGCATCCACGCCGAGGCCGAGAAGGACCTGCGCGAGCTGCTCGCCATTCCCGCGAACTACAAGGTGCTGTTCCTGCAGGGCGGCGCGACCCTGCAATTCGCCCAGATTCCGATGAACCTGCTGCGCGGCAAGGGCAAGGCCGACTACGTCAATACCGGCGAGTGGTCGAAGAAGGCGATCAAGGAAGCAAAGCAATACTGCGACGTCCACATCGCCGCAAGCTCGGAAGACAAGAACTTCACGTATGCCCCCAAAAACTTTTCCACCCGGAAAGACGCGGCGTACGTGCACTACTGTTCCAACGAAACCATCGGCGGCGTGGAGTATTTCGACGTGCCGAGGGCGGACATTCCGCTGGTCGCCGATGCGTCTTCGCACTTCCTTTCCCGTCCGCTGGACGTCTCGAAGTTCGGGCTGATCTACGCCGGCGCGCAGAAGAACGCCGGCCCGGCCGGACTGACCTTCGTCATCGTGCGCGACGACCTGATCGGGCAGGTGGCCAAGGGAACGCCGTCGGTCATGGACTACAAGGCGCAGGCCGACGCCGACTCGATGCTGAACACCTGCGCCACCTATCCGATCTACGTCGCCGGGCTGGTGTTCAAG
>DATNCP010000038.1:0-13461 GCA_035607175.1 Burkholderiales bacterium | reverse complement strand
TCGTCCTTGTGCGTGTGCACCGCCTTGATGAAGTCGACCACCACCTGGTCGGGCACGTGCGTGCCGACGCCGATGATGAAGTCGATGGTCTGCACCTTGGTGGGCTTGTCGACGCCGGCGATGTGCGGCGCCGGGTTGACGGTCGAGAAGTAGTACTCGGGACGGATCGCCTTCATCCGCTTCTCCGAGTCCGGCAGGATCTCCATGTTCAGCACGCGCAGGCCGCCGACCGCGGCCGAGATCTCCTGCACCTTCGGCGCGCCGACGGCGAAGAAGAAGATGTCGATCTTGCCCGACTTGAAGTCCTCGGAGGCGCGGATCACGTTGACCGTCGGCACGTGCTTCACGTCCTTCAGCGTCACGCCGCCGGCGGCGAGCAGGGCGTTGAGGTGCGTGATGACGCTGGTCTGCTGCACCCACTCGGTCGGGATGCTCTTGCCCTTGAGGTCGGCGATGCTCTGGATCGGCGAGTCCTTGCGCACCCAGAACGCCATCTGGAAGCCGAACAGGGTCAGGGCGGCGCGGATATTGGGCTTGGGATTGCCCTTCCACACGTTCTCGCCCTTCTGCGCCTCGGCCGGCTCGCCGATATCGAGCAGGAGGAAGTCAGCCTGCTTCGAGTTGACCGCATCGATGATGCCGGTGTCGCCGCCGTGGCCGATGACGCGCACCTGCAGCTTGCTGTGGTCCTGGACCACTTTCGCGATGACCGAGGCTTGCGCGTTGAGCAGCGTGCCCGGTTGCAGCGTGGCGAAGCCGACGGTCTGCTGCGCGCCCGCCGTGCCGGCGAAGGCAAGCGCAGCGATGAATCCCAGCGTTCTCTTCATGAACTCCTCCTCGTCCCCTTATGTTAATCCACGCTGATGCCGAGCTTGCGGATCAGCGGTACCCAGAACACCTGCTCGCTGCGAACCATCTGCGCCATCTGCTCGGAGCTGGTGGGCAGCACCTCCATGCCCGCATCGACGAAACGCTTCCTGACCTCCTCGGTGGCGAGCGCCTTGTTCAGCTCGGCATTGAGCCTCGCGACGATGTCGCGCGGGGTGCCGGCGGGGACCGCGAGACCCTGCCAGAAATAGACCTCGAAGTCGGGATAGCCGGACTCCTCGAAGGTCGGCACCTCGGGCAGCTGCGGCAGGCGCTTCTTGGACGCCACCGCGAGCGCGCGCACCTTGCCGGCGGCGAGCTGGCCGCGCGCGGCGGAGAGGTCCGCGAATCCCATGGTGACGCGGCCGCTCATCACCTCCTGCATGACTGCTCCGGTGCCCTTGAATGGGATGTTCACCACGTCGATGCCCGCGCGCTGCTTCAGCAGCTCCATCGCGAGGTGGTGGGCGGTGCCGCTGCCGTTGGACGCGTTGTTGAGCTTGCCCGGCGCGGCCTTCGCGTGCTCGACCAGGTCCTTCAGGCTGGCAGACTCGGCGGACAGCAGCAGCATGTAGCCGCGCACGATCATCCCGACCGGGATGAAATCGCGCAGCGGCTCGTATGGCAGCTTCTTGTAGATGCCGGTATGGAAGACGAACGTGCCGTTGTCCGCCATGAAGAGGGTGTAGCCGTCGGGAGCGGACCGGGCGGCCGCCTCGGCGCCGAGGATCGCGGCGGCGCCCGGCCGGTTCTCGATCACGATCTGCTGCCCGAGGTTCTGCGACATGGTGTGCGCGACGGTGCGCGCGATGAACTCGGTGCCGCCCCCCGGTGGATAGCCGAGGATCCAGCGGATCGGCTTGGACGGATAAGACTGCGCCGACGCGGCGAGCGGCAGCGCCAGCAAGAGCAACGCGGCGAACCTCGTCATGGTCCTCTCTCCTCCGCAGGTATAGTAACTGCACTCCCATGGGAACGCTGCCCACTTGAAGATCGCGGTCATGGGCGCCGGCGGCATCGGCTCGTACCTCGGCGGCATGCTGGCGCGCAACGGCGTCGACGTGACGCTGATCTGCCGCGGCCGGCATCTCGCCGCGATCCGCGAGCGCGGCCTCGCGCTGTCCAGCCCGAAGCACGCCTTCTCGGTGCCGATCGCCGCGCGCGAGGACTGCGCCGGCCGCGCCGACGTGATCCTGCAGACCACCAAGCTGTACCAGCTCGAGGCGTCGACGCGGCAGATGCTGCCGATGGTCGGCGAGGGCACGATCGTGCTGCCGCTGCAGAACGGCGTCACGGCGATGGAGGAGGTCGGCGCGATCGTCGGCGCGGAGAAGGTGCGGGGCGCGACGGTGTTCCTCAACGCGCGGCTCACCGCGCCCGGCGTGGTCGAGAGCCGCAGCGAGATGGACACGGTGGTCTTCGACGAGCGGGCGAAGGCGTTCATCGAGCTGTGCCGCGCCGCCGGCATCGACGCGCGGCCGAGCGCCGACATCCGCGCCGAGCAGTGGCGCAAGTTCCTGCCGGTCGCCGGGCTGTCGGCGCTCTCCTGCCTCTCGCGCCAGCCGATCGGCCCGGTGCGCGACGAGCCGCGCTTGCGCGCGCTGTACCGCCAGGCGATGACCGAGGTCGCGACGCTCGCGCGCGCCAAGGGCGTCGCGCTGGAGGCCGACGCCGTCGAACGTATGCTGGCCCTCGCCGAGCGGTATAAGTACGATGCGAGGGTTTCGATGCTGGAGGATCTCGAGGCGGGGAAGCCCCTGGAGCTCGAATGGCTGAGCGGCTACGTGAGCCGCGAGGCGGCGCGCCTGGGCGTGCCGGCGCCGTTCCATGACATGGCCTATGCCTGCCTTAAGCCGCTGAGTCGATGATGCAGCCGAGAGATCGCGTTCCCTATTCGCCGATCGTCGATCGCCCGCCGCTCAAGCTTCCGGGCGGTGCGCGCGTCGCGGTCTGGACCATCGTCAACGTCGAGGAGTGGTCGATCGAGCGCAACATGCCGCGCACGGTCCTGCCGCCGCCGTACGGCCAGCCGCTCCTGCCCGACCTCCCCAACTGGGCGTGGCACGAATACGGGATGAGGGTCGGCTTCTGGCGCTTCGTGGAAGCGCTGGAAAAGTTCGGGATCAAGGCGACGCTGGCGATCAACGGCTCGGTCATCAAGTCGTATCCGCGCGTCGCGGAGGCGGCGCTGAAGGCCGACTGGGAATTCATGGGGCACGGCTTCATCCAGCGGCCGATGCACCACGTCGAGAACCAGAGGGCGGCGATCGCCGACACGATCAGGGAAATCCGCAGCTTCACCGGCAAGAAGCCGCGCGGCTGGGAGAGCCCCGGCCTTACCGAGACCAACGACACCATCGACTATCTCGCCGAGGCGGGCATCGAGTACGTCGCCGACTGGGTGCTCGACGACCAGCCGGTGAGGATCAAGACCCAGCACGGCCCGATCGTCTCGGTCCCGTACACCGTGGAGATGAACGACATCGCCATGATGGCGCTGCAGCACCACCCGTCCGAGGAGTGGCTGCGGCGCGGCATCGACACCTTCGACCGCCTGTACCAGGAAGGCGAGAAGACCGCGCGGGTGATGGCGATCAGCGTGCATCCGTACATCACCGGCGCGCCGCACCGCATCGCGTATCTGGAGAAGCTGTACGAGTACATCCTGCAACGGCCGGGCGTCGTGGTCTGGAAAGGCGAAGAGATCCTTGACTGGTACCTCAAGATATAAGGGCATCTGGGAGAAGGCCGAGGCGCTGCTGCCGATCCTGCGCGAGCGGGCGGCGAAGTGCGAGGAGCTGCGCCGCATGCCCGACGAGACGCTGCGCGACTTCCACGACGCGAAGCTCTTCCGCATCCAGCAGCCGAAGCGCGTCGGCGGCGCCGAGCTCGAGTTCGTCGCCATCGTCCATTTCGGCGCGCTGCTCGCGCGCGCCTGCGCCTCGAGTTCGTGGAACTTCATCAACTTCGCCGCGCACCACCACATGCTCGGCATGTTTCCCGCCAGGGCGCAGGACGAGATCTGGGGCGCTTCGCCCGACGCGCTGATCGCTTCCTCGTTCGTCTTTCCCGCCGGCCAGGCGAGGAAAGTCAAGGATGGATACGTGATTTCCGGGCGCTGGCCGTTCTCGAGCGGCGTCGACCCGAGCCAGTGGAACATGCTCGCCGGCCTATCGCGGCTCGACGACAACGCGCCGGCCGAGCAGCGGGTGTTCCTGCTCGAGCGCTCGCAGTACAAGGTGATCGATACCTGGTTTGCCGGCGGCCTGCGCGGCACCG
The DNA here is from genome assembly GCA_035607175.1 of Burkholderiales bacterium. Classification (GTDB taxonomy): domain Bacteria; phylum Pseudomonadota; class Gammaproteobacteria; order Burkholderiales; family SG8-39; genus SCGC-AG-212-J23. The sequence continues at coordinate 9,315 of DATNCP010000038.1, read as the reverse complement.
GCAGCAAGGACGTGGAGGTCAGGGAGCAGTTCGTCCCCGAGCACCGCACGCTCGCGGTGGCCGACACGAAGGGAGGGCCGACGCCCGGCAGCGCGGTGAATCCTTCGCCGCTCTACCAGATCCCGGTGTTCGCGCTCTTTCCGTACATGCTCTCCGGCGTCGCCCTGGGCATCGCCGAGGGATTGCTCGCCGAGTTCTCGCCCAAGACCGGGAAGATGAACAACGCCCGCATCGCCGAGATCCAGAGCACGCAGATTCGCCTTGGCGAGGCGACCGCGTATGCGCGGGCTTCGCGAGTCATCCAGGAGACCAACTGCAGCGAGGCGGAAAGAACCGTCCCGGACCTGCTCACCAAGGCGCGCTATCGCCTCGAGGGCGCATACGCCGTGGAATGGGCCGTGCGCGCGGTCGACGTGATGTTCGGCCTTTCGGGGGCGAGCGGCCTGTACGAGTCCGGCCACGCCTCGCGCGCGTTCCGGGACGCGCACGCAGTGAAGCAGCACTTTTCGTTCAACACCGACATAGCCGGAACGACCTATGGTCGCGTCGCGCTCGGCCTGCCAAGCGATAACCCGACCCTGTAACAATCTCCGCATGCGCGTGAAGCCGGCGGACGTGGAATCGCTGCTGGCGCCCCAGGACAGGGCGCGCCTGCCGCTGGCGAGGCAGATCCTGCTTTACCTCGATCCGTTCGCGTTCTTCAAGGACGCTTCGAGCGGACCGAGGCCGGCACGCGAGCGGGCGCTCTCCTATAACCGCACCATGCGCTGGGTCCTGGTGCCCTACCTGCGCCGCTGGGTCGTGATCGCGCTCTCGCTTTTCCTCTGCATTACGCCCGCGGAAGCGCTCGCGGCGCAGCAATCCGCGTTCGTCATCACCGCCGCCGCGTCGGCGGTCGGCTGCTGCATCGCGGTGGCGATTTCGGCTGTAATCGGGGCGGTGTATCTTCTGCTTGGTGCCCATGACCGCTAGGAAGCCGCTAACGCTCGCGCTCGCTGTTCTGCTCGCCGCGTGCGCGACCGCGGAAAAGATGAACGAGGCGCGGGATTCCTGGCAGGGCGCGAGCTACGAGGAGGTGCTTCGCGCCTGGGGTGCGCCCGCACGCAGCACGAAGACGCCCGATGGGCGCGACTGGCACACCTGGGTCACCGAGTCCTATCCGCAGGCCGGGTCGAGCGTCGGCTTCGGCGTCGGCGGCGGGAGCATCGGCCGCGGCGGGGGAGTCGGCGTGGGCGTCGGCATGGGCGTGCCGATCGGCGCTCCGCCGCCGCCTGAACGCTGCGAGCGCACCCTGATCGTCGTCGACGGCAAGGTCGCCGAGTCGCACTGGAACGGGCCGCCCAGCATGTGCGTGGACTTCAAGCGGAAATAGAGAATTCGGGGTCAGGGTAACAATTCCGCATTCCCTGATGCTCGCCGAATTGTTACCCTGGCCCCGAATTGCTCTTTCTTAATCCCAGCTTTTTCAGCAATCCTTCCCGCCGCGTGAGCCACCAGCCGTACTGAACTGGCCAGCGCGCGAACTCCGGGTCGGCGCCGAGCGCCTGCGCGGCGTGCAGCGGCCAGTTCGCGTCGTAGAGCGCTTCGCGGCCGATCGCCACCAGGTCGACTTTTCCGGCGACTTCCTCGGCTTGCTGCGGCGTGAGGATCAGTCCAACGGCCATCGTCTTGATGCCGACGTCCTTCCGGATGCGCTCGGCGAACGGCACCTGGAAGCCTGGCACGCGCGGCAGCACGGTCTTCGTCGCCGCGGTCGCCGAGCCGGCGATGCCGCCCGAAGAGCAATCGACCACGTCGACGCCGATCCTGTGCAGTTCCCTCGCGAAAACAAGGGTGTCTTCGAGCTGCCAGCCGTTCTCCAGGTCGTCGATCGAGGAGACGCGCACGAACAGCGGCTTCTTCCACGCCTGCCTGACTGCCTCGACGACCTGCAGCGGAAAGCGCATGCGCTCCTCCAGGCTGCCCTTGTTGGAGAGGGGCGAGAGGAAGGTGTGCAGGAGATAGCCATGCGCGGCGTGCAGCTCGATCATTTCGAAGCCCGCAGCTGTCGCGCGACGCACGGCCTCGCGGTAGGCAGTGGTGACGGTCTGCAGATCGCCTTCGCGCATCGCGCGCGGCGCGATCCATTCCTGGCCGATCGGCTGCTCGGTGGGGGCGACGGTGCTCCAGGCCTTGTCGCCGCGGTCGAAGTCTTCCTGCGTCAGCGGTCCGTTGCCGTACCAGGGGCGCGCCATGCTCGCTTTCCGGCCGGCGTGCGCGAGCTGGATGGCCGGCACAGCGCCCTGTTCCTTGATGAACTTCGCGATCCTGGAAAGGCCGGCGATATGCGCGTCGTCCCAGATTCCGGTGTCGCCGTGGGTAATGCGGCCGCGCTTCTCGACCGCCGTCGCCTCGACGAACACGGTGCCGGCGCCGCCTTGCGCGAACTTGCCGAGGTGCACCAGGTGCCAGTCGCCGACGTGCCCGTCCTTCGCCGAGTACTGGCACATCGGCGAGACGACAATGCGGTTCCTCAGGGAGACATCCCTGATCTTCAGCGGCTCGAACAGCATCTAGTTCTGCGTCTCGACCGCGGTCTTCCTGCCGCCGGACTTCTTCAGCGTTACCGCTGACGCCGACCCCTTGCCCCTCCACGCGTTCGGATCGATGCGCTCACCGAGGAAGTTGAGCTCGATCGTCACCTGGTCGGGATCCTTGAGGAAGATCTGGAAAAGCGGCGGCTCGGCGTCGGGGAAGCTGCGGTAGTGCATCTCGACCTTGTTCTTGCGGATGCGCGAGCGAACCCCCTCGGCGTCCCTGGCGAGGAAGGCGATATGGTCGACCTGGCCGGAGCCGCTCGTGCCACGGGGGTGCCGCTTCAACAGAAAAGTGTCTCTGACCTTGTTCGGCGCCTGCGAAGCGAGGTGCACGCTGATCTCGCCGTTGGCCTTCAGCCAGTAGCCGGGAAAGCCGAAATCGGGCCGCTCCTTCGCGACTTCGAAGCCGAGCACCTGGCAATAGAAGTCCTTGGTTCGCTCGAGATTCTTGGCAACCAGGAGAAAATGGTTCAATGCGGTGATGGGCATGCGCGGATCCTTTCTGCTGGCGGTGATTTTACCCGTGGCGGCGCTGGCGCAGCCGGCGTTCCAGCCCTACGAGGGGCAGCCCGGCAAGGACGTGGTTTGGGTGCCGACGCCGCCGGCGCTGGTCGAGAAGATGCTCGACCTCGCGCGCGTCACGGCGAAGGACTTCGTCATCGATCTTGGTTCGGGCGACGGCCGCAATGTCATCGCCGCGGCGAAGCGGGGCGCGCGCGCCCTGGGCGTGGAGTACGACCCCGAGATGGTGAAGCTCTCGCAGCAGAAGGCCGAGGCCGCCGGCGTCGCCGACAAGGCGAAGTTCGTGCAGGGCGACATGTTCGAGGCCGACTTCTCGCAGGCAACGGTGCTGGCGCTGTTCCTCCTGCCCGCGAACCTCGACAAGCTGCGGGACAAGTTCCTGCAGCTCCCGGCGGGCACGCGCATCGTCAACAACGGCTACAAGATCTACGGGTGGGAAGAGGCCGAGACCGGCCATTCCGACGGTTTCTGCACCACCTGGTGCGTCGCGTACCTGTACATCGTGCCGGCGAGGATCGCGGGCGCCTGGCGCCTGCCCGCGGGAGAAATCCGCTTCGACCAGGATTTTCAGACCCTGAGCGGCACGCTGCGGACGAAGGACGGCCGCTACCTGCCGGTGCGGGGCAGCGTGCTGGGCGAGCGCGTGCGCTTCAGCGTCGGCCTCGACACCTACGAGGGGCGCGTGAAGGGGCGCGAGATGAGCGGCAACGCGAGCGGCAGCGTCTCGGGCTTCTGGAAGGCCTCGAAGGCGAACTAGAGGTTCGGGTTGACGACTCTGCCGCCGAGCGCGGCGCTGCCGTACGCCGAGCCGGCGATGTCGAAGTTGAACGAGAAGTGCTGGCTCGCCGCCTGCGCGTCGCGCAGGAAACGCTGCAACGGATCGCGGGTGTAGATCGCGTTCGCGCCGTAGAAGGACCACAGGGTTTCCACCGCTTCGCGCGACTGGCTGACGGCAAAGGTATTCTGCGCCCGCAAGCGCAGCTTCTCTTCGAGCGAAAGGTTTTCCCGTTCCTGGAACTCCAGGGCGGAGCCCCGCATGAGGTAGCGCGCCGAATCGATCAGGCAGCGCGCCTTCGCGAGCTTGATCTGCACGGCCTGGAAGTCCGCGACTTTCGCTCCCGTATAGGTGCCGACGCGCTTCGCGAATGACTTCTGGACATGCTCGAAAGCGCCCTCCGCGGCGCCGAGCACGGTGGGCGAGAGCGGGTGGCCCGCCGCGGCGACGAGCGGAATGCGGTAAAGCGGTCCCTTGTTCAGCGCCGCGCCGGGATGCTCGAAGCCGCCGCGGCAGCGCGGCAGCGCGAGCGCGCGTCGCTCCGGCACGAACACCTCGCCGACCTCGATGTCCTTCGACCCCGTGCCGACCATGCCCATCGCGTACCAGGTGTCGATGATGCGGTAGTCGCTCTTCGGCACGAGGCAGAGCCGCCAGTCGACGGCCTTGTCGTCCTCGTAGATCGTGACCGCGAGCATGTTCCAGTCGGAGTTGTCCACGCCCGACGAGAACGGCCATTTGCCGCTGACGACGAAGCCGTCCTTGACCTTCCTGCCGCGCCCGGCCGCGAGCGCGATCGATGACGCGATCAGGACGTCGGGGTTCCTGCCCCAGATTTCCTGCTGCGTTTCCGGCTCGTAGTACGCGAGGATCCAGTGATGGCAGCCGAGGTTGCCGACGTTCCACGCGGTCGACGGACAGCCGCGCGCCAGCTCGGCGACGATGTCCACCTGCGCGACGAAGGGCAGCTCCATGCCGCCGAAGCGCCTCGGCTGGTGGTAGCGGAACAGCCCGGCCTCGTGCAGCAGCTTCTCGTTTTCGGCCAGCAGGACGCGGGCGTCCTCGCATTTCTGCGCGCGCGCAGCGAGGGTCGGCACGATCTCGCGCGCCCGGCGCATGGCTTGGTCGAAATCGACACCCGAGAAATCCACTGCGTTAGAGTACCGCATGGAAGGCGCCAGCCAGCTCGGCGACATCTCGCACGTCATCCAATTGGCGATCGCGCCGGTGTTCGTCCTTACCGCGGTCTGCACGCTGCTCGCGGTGCTCACCAACCGGCTGGCGACGGCGGTCGACCGCCGGCGCCTGCTGCTGGTGCGCCTGCCGGAGCTCGACTCGGCCACCGCCGGCACCGCGAACGGCGAGCTCGACTACCTCGACCGACGCGTCCAGCTCATCTACGCCGCAATCGCGCTCGCGGTCGTCGCCGCGCTCTTGATTTGCCTGCTGATCGCTTTTGCGTTCGTTGCCGCCTTTGCCGGGACCGAGCGGGTGACGATCATCGCCGTGTTCTTCATCCTGGCGATGCTGGCGATGATCGGCAGCCTCGGCAGTTTCCTGCGCGAGATCTTCCTCGCCGTGCACTCGGTGCGTTGCCCGATCGCCTAATTCGGGGTCAGGGTCGTAATTGTTGAAGGAACGAGGCAGGGACCAATTACGACCCTGACCCCGAATTACACCAGTCCGACCACATCTTGCGGTAGGCGGACTCGAGTCCCTTCGTGAAACCGCGAAAGTCCCGCAGCGGCGAGCGCTCGAGCTTCTGCCGCAGCGTCCGCCGGAGGGCGGCAAGCCGCGGCACATCCGAAGCGAGCTCGGTTGCGATGCGAACGTAGTCCTGCGCGTCCGTGGCGATCAGCTCCGGCAGGCCGGCGGCGGCGAGCACGCTGCATCCCAGCCGGGTGCTGAAGGTTTCGCGGCCCGCCATGGAGATGACCGGGAGCCCGTTCCACAGGCAATCCATGGCGGTGGTGGCGCCGTTGTACGGCCAAGGCGCGAGCGCGATATCCACCGAGCCGATCAGCGCGTGGTACCCAGCGTAGGGGACCACGCCGTGCAGCGAAACGCGATCGCTCGAGATACCGGCGAGCTTCAGCCTGTCGAGCACCGCCGCCCGCGTCGATCCCGCGGCGACGCTGACGATCACCAGCCGCGACCCCGGCACCGCGAGCAGCACCCGCGACCAGAGATCCAGCACCTCGCTCGTGATCCGGTAGTAGAGGTTGAAGCTGCCGAAGGTCACGCAGCCGGTCTCGCGCGCGGGCAGCGCGCTGACCGGCAGGCTGGCGGCGGGGTTGTAGGTCCAGTACGCGCCCGGCAGCCGATGGAGCTTCTCCGAATAGTATTTCTCCGCGGTTCCGCTCGGATCGCAGTACTCGGTGGTGAGGCGATAGCCGATCGAGGCGAGGCCGGTGGTCGCCGAATAGTCGAGATAGCTCGCCTGCACCGGCGCGGGCTTGCGCGCGAACGCCAGGATGCGATTGCCGGGACCGTGCCCGCAGAGGTCGACCAGGACGTCGATCCCATGGCCGCGCACCAGCGCCGCGAGCGCATCCTCGGTGAGCGCCTGCGCGTCGTGCCACCCGTCGACCAGGGAAGCGATGCGCGCGCTGACTTCGTCGCGGGCGGAGCCGAGGAAGTAGCAGTGGGTCTCGAACTTCGCGCGGTCGTGGTTCTCGAGGATCGGCTGCATGTAGTGGCCGACGACGTTGGCGCGGAAGTCCGGCGAGACGTAGCCGACCTTCAGGCGCCGCTCCGGATCGCGCGAGTTGCCGAAGGCGGGCTGCGCCGCGAGGACCGGCTGCTCGAAGCGCCGCGCGAATTCGCGATGCCGGGCGTGGATGTCGGCGGCGGAGAACGCTCCGCTGCACATCATGCAGAACAGCAGGTTCTGCCAGGCCACCACCGGGTTCGGGTCGTGGCGGATGGCGAGCTCGTAGTGCTCGATGGCTTCCGGGTGGCGCGCCTGGTTGCGGCGGATGTTGCCCAGCAGGTTGTGGGCATCGGCGTCGGCCGGATCGCTCGCCAGGATGCGCTCCATGCAGGCCGCAGCCTCGTCGAGCTCGTTGCGGCGGCTGTGCGTCTCGCCGAGCACCCAGAGCGCGTCGCGATGGTGGAATTGCTCGACTGCAGCGCGCACGTTCGCCAGTGCGTCGGCGTAGTCGGGCTGGAGCGCGAGCGCTGCGAGATAGGCGGCGACCGCCTCGGTCTTCCTGTCCTGCGCGGCAAGGGCGAGCCCGAGGTTGTTGTGCGCAGGGGCGTTCGCGGCGTTGCGCGACAGCGCCCTGGAAATCAGCTCGACCGCCTGCGAGTGGGCGCCGCGCTGCAGGGCGACGACGCCGAGGAAGTGCAGGGCGTCGATGTAGTCCGGGTCTTGCGCGAGCGCCTGGCGATAGAGCGCCTCGGCTTCGTTCAGCCGCCCGGCGCCGTGGTGCTGCAGGCCGAGCGTGACGGCTTCGGCGCTGGTCATCCGAGCAGCGCGCGGATCCTTCCCCACTCGTTCGGGAACAGGTTCAGCTTGCCGGCCATGTCGTCCTCGATGTGCGAGTAGTCGAGCGCGAGGAACTCCCGGCACAGCTGGTCGTGCCGCTCGAGCAGCAGGCGCGAGCCGGGGTCGAGCTTGCGCACCACCGCCAGGCCGGTCGGCGCGGTGGCGACGGTGTGGATGGCGAGGTCCGGGCGATACTTTTTCAGCAGGACGATCAGCCGCCAGACGTCGCCGCTCCAGAAGGTGCGCCGCCGCTCGCGCTCGGCGGTTTCCCGGTCGAGCGGGTAGCAGTCGTGGATCAGGATCGTAGAGGCCGGCGTGCAGTAGCGCTCCAGGTTGGCGAAGTCGCGCAGCGCGAAGTCGAAATGGTGCATGCCGTCGATGAAGGCGAGGTCGACCGGCAGGCCGCCCAGCTCGGCGCGCAGGTCGTGCCCGGCGAAGAAAGCGTCGCTCGTCTCGACGAACAGTTTCTGGTTCGACGCCAGCGGCGCCGTCAGCTTCGGCTGCGGGTCGATGCCGATCGCGACGATCGGCGCCTTGACCCGGCGCAGCGACTCGCCCGTCTCGACGCCGATCTCGACGTAGCTGCGCGGCCGCACCGCGTCGAGGATGCGCTCGAGGATCTGGAAGTAGCCCTCGCCGCCGAAGCGGATCTGTGCCTCCAGGATGTCCACGGCTTCGAAGCCGGGTGCCGCGCGGCGCAGGCGCCGGCAGTAGTCGAGCGCGAGCGCGCCGTCGTTGGCCAGGTAGGCGACCTGCGCGGCGTGGTAGAGCTCGTCGGCGGTTTCGACGTGCGGCGGCGCTGCCTTCCGGCCGCCGACAAGGTCTTTCAGCATCCTGAGCAGCACTAGCGGATCTCCACGTCGCGCAGCAGCGGGTCGCTCTCGAGCGCGATCTCGTTCTCGATCGCCAGCCCGCAGCCGGGGCAGCAGAACTGGCGGAACTGCGGCAGCGGGTCGATGAATCGCTTCGGGTCGCCGACGATCGGGTTCGAGGCCTCGATCGGCAGGTCGTTGCGCACGCAGCCGGCCTTGTAGTTGCCTTGCACCGGGCCGAGGTCCGTGGAGCACTTGGCGCAGCACCACCGCTTGCCCTTGATGGCGAGGTTCTCGGTGGCGAGCAGCTTGACCTTGCCGTCGACTTTCTGGCTCGAGGGCGCCTTGACGATCCGCGCCAGCCTGAGCTTCTCGCGCTCGCGCTGCGTCGCCGCCGCGTCGCCCAGCACCACCCCGTAGATCGCGCGCGCCGCCATTGCCGAGACGTCGCCGTTGTTGATGTCGGCTTCGACCCTGGCCGGATCGCGTTCGAGCGGGTCGCCGAATCCGCCGGCCGCCGACCAGAGCACCGCGTAGACGTCGTCCGGCTCCTGCGTGAAGTCCTGCTGGCGCAAGCCGAGCTCGACAGGCTCGCCCTTGAGCTCGCGGATGTCGTTGACAAGGCTGGAGGTCGAAAATCTCTCCTGGATGTCGGTGGAGCGAAGGAACTGGTACCGGTTCACCGCGCCCGGGTAGCCGCCCATCATCCCGGTCGAAGTCGGGATGGCGTTGCCGGAGGAAAGCGTGTCGTGCGTGATGCGGTCGGTGCCGTGCGGGATGAAGCACGACTCGGCCGAGAGGCCGCCGCGGAACTTGCCCGCACCCCCGGAGTCCGTGATTTCCTTTCGATACAGGAACAGGACCGGAAAGCTCTGCTCGGTGTGCTCGACGTTCGGCAGCTTGCAGATCGGCGTGCGCGCCTGGCCGCCGGTGGAGATGCCGTCGGCGTGCGAGAAGGCGCCGATCGCGCCGCCGATCGGGTCGACCAGCAGGTAGCCGTAGCGCTCGCCCCACTGGTCGATGCCGCGGAAGATGGTCGCCGGCCACTGGCTGGTGCCGCCGATGCACATCGTGTCCTTGCGCAGCTCCGGGTCCGGAAAGATCATCTTCGAGAGCACGTTGTAGGCGGGGTAGAGCGAG
>DATNCP010000032.1:0-35079 GCA_035607175.1 Burkholderiales bacterium | reverse complement strand
AGCGGAATCACTTCGTCGACATGCGGATAGGGATAGACGTAATGCAGGCGCACCCACGCGCCGAGATCTCCCAAGGCACGGCAGAGCTCGGTCATCCGCGTTTTTACAGGAGATCCTTTGATAAAACCTGTTCTGTACTTGACGTCGACGCCGTAGGCGCTGGTGTCCTGCGAGATGACGAGCAGCTCCTTCACGCCTGCCTTCACCAGGTTCTCGGCCTCCTGCATGACTTCGCCGATCGGCCGCGAGACGAGATCGCCGCGCATCGAGGGAATGATGCAGAAGGTGCAGCGGTGGTTGCAGCCCTCCGAGATCTTCAAGTACGCGTAGTGCGGCGGCGTGAGCTTGACGCCGATGAGATCGGTGTACGGGTCATGGGGTTTGGGGAGATGCGCGTGCACCGCTTTCATCACCGCCGGCGTGTCGTGAGGGCCTGTGATTGCCAGCACCGAGGGGTGAATATCTTTAATTAGATTTGTTTTGACCCCCAAACACCCCGTCACGATGACCTTGCCGTTCTCGGTGAGCGCCTCGCCGATCGCGTCGAGCGATTCCTGCACCGCGGCGTCGATGAAGCCGCAGGTGTTGACGATGACGAGATCGGCGCCGTCGTAGGTCTTCGAGGTCGCGTAGCCCTCGGCGCGCAATTGCGTGAGGATGCGCTCGGAGTCGACGAGCGCCTTGGGACAGCCTAAAGAAACAAACCCAACCCGCGGGGTGGCGCTGCGCGCCGTAACTTCAGGACTTGTCTTCGCTCTTGTCTTTGCCGCCAGCGGGGAATCCGGGGAAGGAAAGGCCGGAGAACATGGTGCGCGCCTGGCCCTGCATCTGCTCCTGGAACTGCGCGAACACTTTCTGGCTCTGCTCCATGTAGGCCTGCATCAGGCTCTGCATCGCCGGCCCCTGCAGGTTCATGAACTGCGCCCACAGCTCCTGCGAGGCGCGCGAGTTGTCGCCGTACATGCGCTGCGACTGGTCCTGCAGCGCCTTCTGGATGTCCTGGAAGGCGCGCAGGTTGCGCTCGAGGTACGAGCCCATCATGCCCTGCATCGCGTTGCCGTAGGAACGGATCATCTGCGACAGCAGGTCGGAGGTGAACATCGGCACGCCGCCCGATTCCTCCTCGAGGATGATCTGCAGCAGGATCTGCCGCGTCAGGTCGTCGCCGCTCTTGGCGTCGACTACCTGGAATTCCTCCTGCTTGAGCACCATCTGCTTCACGTCGGCGAGCGTGATGTAGCTCGACGTCTTGGTGTCGTAGAGCCGGCGGTTCGGGTACTTCTTGATCAGCCGCAGCTGGTTTTCCATCTTTCTTTCGGGGAGGGCCACAGAAGTCTACTCCTTAGTACATGTGCTGGCCGCCGTTGATCGAGATGTTGGCGCCGGTGACGAAAGCTGCCTCTTCCGAGCAGAGATAGATGATCAGGCCCGCGACCTCTTCGGGCTTGCCGAGCCGGCTCACCGGAATCTGCGGCAGGATCTTCGAGTCGAGGATTTCCTTCGGGATGGCGGTGACCATCTTGGTGCCGATGTAGCCGGGCGAGATGGTGTTCACCGTCACGCCCTTGCGCGCCACTTCCAGCGCCAGCGCCTTGGTGAAGCCGTGGATGCCGGCCTTGGCCGCGGAGTAGTTGGTCTGGCCGAACGCGCCCTTCTGGCCGTTCACCGACGAGACGTTGATCACGCGTCCCCAGTTGCGCTCGACCATGCCGTCCATCACCTGCTTGGTCATGTTGAAGCACGAGTCGAGGTTGGTGCGCATCACCGCGTCCCAGTCATTCTTCGACATCTTCTTGAACGTCATGTCGCGCGTGATGCCGGCGTTGTTCACCAGGATGTCGATCGCGCCGCACTCGTTCTGGATCGCCACGCACTGCTTGGCGCAGGAGTCGTAGTCGACCACGTCGACCGGGAAGGCGGAGAAGCTGTAGCCGCGCTTCTTCAGATCCTCGAGCCAGGACTTGTACTTGGTGTTCGACGGCGAATAGGTGACGACCACGCGGTAGCCGGCGTCGGCCATCTTGGTGCTGATGGTTTCGCCGAGACCGCCCATGCCGCCGGTGACGACGGCGATTCGTTGCTGTGCCATAACCTCCTCCTGCCTCGAGCCCGGAATTTTGGGCCCCCAAAAGGGAGGCGCAGTTTACATCATGTGCATGCCGCCATTGACCGAGATGTTGGCGCCGGTGATGTAGCCCGCTTCCTCCGATGAGAGGAACGCCACGACAGCGGCGATCTCCTCGGGCCGGGCGAGGCGCCCCATCGGGATCTGGGCGACGATCTGGTCGCGGATCTCCTTCTTGATCGCCATCACCATGTCGGTTTCGACGTAGCCCGGCGACACGGTGTTGACGGTCACGCCCTTGCGCACCACTTCCTGCGCCAGCGCCTTGGAGAAGCCGGCCATGCCGGCCTTCGCCGCGGAGTAGTTGGTCTGGCCGAACTGGCCCTTGATCGCGTTCACCGACGAGATATTGATGATGCGGCCCCAGCCGCGCTCGCTCATGCCGTCGATCACCTGGCGCGTGACGTTGAAGACGCTGTTCAGGTTGGTGTTGATCACCGCCATCCAGTCCTGCTCGGTCATGCGCTTGAACACCGAGTCGCGCGTGATGCCGGCGTTGTTGACCAGGATGTCGACCGGGCCGACCACCGAGGCGATGTTGTAGAACATCGCCGCGCAGGAGTCGAACTCGGACACGTCGCCCTCGGCGGCGTGCACGCGAAATCCATGCGCGCGCATCGCGTCGAGCCACTCGCCCTTCTTCTCGTAGCCGGGCAGGCAGCCCGCGACCACCGTGTGGCCGGCGCGCCCGAGGCGGCGGCAGATCGCGCTGCCGATGCCGCCCATGCCGCCTGAGACGAAGGCGATGCGCGACACGATCGGCAGAGATTCGTCCCGCCACGCTTCCGGCTGCTGTACGGCTTCCACTTTTCCCATGGTTCTCATTTTTCCTTTCTAACGTTCCACTGCTAGCGCGACCCCCATGCCTCCACCGATGCATAGCGAGGCAAGGCCCTTCCTTGCGCCGCGCTTCTGCATCTCGTGAAGCAGCGTCACCAGAACTCGACAGCCCGACGCGCCGATCGGATGCCCGAGGGCGATCGCGCCGCCGTTCACATTCACTTTCGCGGTGTCCCAGCCCATCTGGCGGTTCACCGCGATCGCCTGCGCCGCGAACGCCTCGTTGATCTCCATCAGATCGAGGTCCTTCGGTTCCCAGCCGGCGCGCGACAGGCAGCGCTTCGACGCCGGAACCGGGCCCATGCCCATGTACTTCGGATCGACGCCGGCGGAGGCGAACGCCTTGATCTTCGCGATGGGCTTCAAGCCCAGCTCCTTCACCTTCTTCGCGGATGCCAGAACGACGACGGCGGCACCGTCGTTGATGCCAGACGCATTGCCGGCCGTGACGCTGCCGTTCTTGTCGAACGCGGGCTTGAGCGCCTTCATCGCCTCGAGCGTCGCGCCGTGGCGCGGGTACTCGTCGTCCTTGAAGATCACCGTGCCTTTGCGCGACGCGATCTCGACCGGGATAATCTCGTCGGCGAACCGGCCGGCCTTCTGCGCCGCCTCGGCCTTGTTCTGGCTCTTCACCGCGAACTCGTCCTGCTCGTCGCGCGTCACGGCGTATTCCTTGGCGACGTTCTCGGCGGTGACGCCCATGTGGTACTGGTTGTAGACGTCCCACAGGCCGTCGACGATCATGGTGTCGACCAGCTTCGCGTCGCCCATGCGGTAGCCGTCGCGCGAGCCCATCATCGCGTGCGGCGAGAGGCTCATCGACTCCTGGCCGCCGGCGATGACGATGTCGGAGTCGCCGTTGGCGATCGCCTGCGCGCCGAGCATCGCCGCCTTGAGGCCCGAGCCGCAGACCTTGTTGATGGTCATCGACGGAATCATGTTCGGCAGGCCGGCCTTCATCGCCGCCTGACGCGCCGGGTTCTGGCCGACACCCGCGGTCAGCACCTGGCCGAGGATGACTTCCGAGACCTGCTCGGGCTGCACGCCGGCGCGCTCCAGCACCTTGCGAATCACCAGCGCGCCGAGATCGGACGCCGGCGTCTTCGCCAGCGTGCCGCCGAACTTGCCGATCGGGGTGCGGGCTGCGCCGACGATGTAGATGTCTTCCATGGTGTTCTCCTAGGCTTTCTGCTTTACGTAGCGGCCGGGGGCCGGCTCGATCGGTTTGTATTTCGCGTTCCCTGGTTTCGCGGGCGCGGCGCGCGTGCCGCCGGAATGCCGCGCGAGCCATTCGCTCCAGCGCGGCCACCAGCTGCCCTTGATTTCCTTCGCTGCGGCAAGCGCTTCGTCCGCATCCTGCGGATGGCTCTCGAACAGCCAGTGGCTGCGGCGCTTCTTCTCCGGCGGATTGACGATGCCGGCGATATGGCCGCTCGCGCCGAGAACAAATGTTTTTTCGCCGTCGAACAGGCGCAGGCTGCGGTACGCCGTGCGCCACGGGACGATGTGGTCCTCCCGCGTCGCGACGACGAACAGGGGCACGCTGATCCTGCCGAAGTCTCCCTGGTCCTTGAGCGTGTTCTCGAGATAGGTATTGCGCAGGTAATGGCAGTACATCGGACCGGGCAGGTTGGTGCTGTCGGAATTCCAGTAGAGAAGGTCGAACGCGGCCGGCTTGCCGCCGAGCAGGTAGTTGTTCACCACATAGGGCCAGACCAGGTCGTTGGCGCGCAGGCTGGAGAAGACGAAGGCGAGCTCGGCGCCGGGGAAGATGCCCCCCTTGCCGATGGTCGCCTCGCGCGTCGCGACCATCGCCTCGTCGACGAACAGGCCGATCTGACCGGTGTCCTCGAAATCGAGCATGGTGGCGAGCAGCGTGACGCTTGCGACCCAATCCGGCTTTTCTTTTGCCAAAAAAGAACCCAGCAACGTTCCGCCGACGCAAAACCCCAGCGCGTTCACCTCTTTGCTGCCGGAAACTTCCTTCGCCACGCGAAGCGCGGCCAGCACGCCTTCTTCCAGGTAGTCGTCCCAGGTCAGGTGGCCCTGCTCCGGGCCGACGTTGCGCCAGGACACCATGAACACGGTATTGCCTTGCGCCACGGCATGCGCGACGAAGGAGTTCTCGGGCTGCAGGTCGAGGATGTAGAACTTGTTGATGCACGGCGGCACCATCACCAGCGGCCGCGCCGCGACCTGCTTCGTCGTCGGCCGATACTGGATGAGCTGGATCACTTCGTTCTCGAACACCACTTCGCCGGGCGTGACGCCGAGATTGCGGCCGACCTCGAAGGCGCCCTCGTCGGTCTGGCTGATGCGTCCCTTGTGCACGTCGCCGAGCAGGTTGGCGAGTCCGCGCGCCATGCTCTCGCCGTGCGAGGCGACCGCCGCGGCGAGCGCCGCCGGGTTGGTCGCGGCGAAGTTCGCCGGGCACATCGCGTCCACCCACTGGCGCACCGCGAAACGCGCCCGGTCCTTCGCGGTCTCGTCGAGCTGCGCGGCCTCCACCAGCTGCTCGAGGTAGCGCGAGACCAGCAGGTAGGACTGCCGCAGGTAGTCGTAGTAGGCGTTGTCGCGCCATTCCTTCGCCGAGAAGCGCCGATCGGCCCCTTGGGCATCGATCACGGTCTCGGAGCGGCCGGCGAGGAGCGCCGACCACAGCCGCATCTGCTTCTCGTAATAGTCGGCCTGGATCGCGCCGCCGCTTTTCTGCAGCTCGGCGAACCAGGGCGCGGACGCCATCATGCGCATCCAGCCCTGCGTGACTTCGTTCTGGGATTGGGCAATCGCGGACAGGACGGCATCGGCCGTTGCAGCTTGCATCGCGGCCGATTTTGCGACGCACAAGAACGCCCGTCAAATGCCTCTTAAGGCACTGATGTTATGGTGCTTTTTACCTAGTGCGTCAGCAGCGAACCGACCAACGCGATCGTGCCGATTCCGAGCGCAATGAGGAGCGCTTGCGAGGCGGTGTCGCGGAGCTCGGGTCGGCGGTGCAGTCCGGGGATCAGATCGGCCACGGCGACGTAGATCATGCTCGCCGCGACGATGCCGAGCAGCGTCGTTTCCCAACCCGAGACGATCTGCAGGCCGAAGTAGCCCAGCACGCCGCCGACCATCGTCGCCGCCGACGAGAGCAGGTTGATCGCCAGCGCGCGGGCGCGCGAATAGCCCGAGTGCAGCAGGATCAGGAAGTCGCCGACCTCCTGCGGAATCTCGTGGGCGACGATGGCGATCGCGGCGACGATGCCGAGCTCGGTGCTCTGCAGGAACGCCGCCGCGATCAGCACGCCGTCGACGAAGTTGTGCACGGTGTCGCCGACGATGATCAGCGCGCCGCTGCGGCCGTGGTCGTGGCCGGGATGGCTCGCGGCGTGCTGGTGCGGGTCGTGGACTTCGCAGTGTTCCGTGTGGCAGTGGCGCCAGAGCAGCAGCTTCTCCAGCACGAAGAAAGCGAAGATCCCGCCGAGGATCGCGACCGCGGCCTGTTGCGGCGGTCCTTTCGCGAACGCTTCGGGAATCACGCCGAGGAACGCCGCGCCGAGCAGCGCGCCGATGGCGTAGGAAACCAGCATCGGCACCCACGAGGCTCGCAGCGCCAGCGAGAACGCCGCCAGGCCGGCGGAGAGCGTGCCGCCGGCGAAGCTCGCCGCGAGGATCCAGCCGAGGGTCATTGGGCGGGGGATTCTACGCCGTGAGCCAGATCAGGGCAGCCATTCTTTCCTTCGCCTTGTCGCGACGATAGGAAAAGAAGCGCTTCTGATCCGTGTACGTGCAGAAGTCGCCGCCGTAGATTCCCTTGACGCCCTTCAGGCGCTCGCGCGCCACGGCGTAGAGATCGAGCAGCCAGTGACCGGGGCGCGTCGGCGCGAAAGCGGATTCATGGCCGGCGAAAGCTGCATGGACGTCTTCGCCCACCTCGTACGCCTTGGGTCCGATCGCCGGGCCGAGCCAGCAGATGACCTTGCCGGCATCGAACTTCTCGAGCGTCGCCTCCAGCACCCCGGCGGCGAGGCCGCGCCAGCCCGCGTGCGCGACCGCGACCTGCGTGCCGTCGGTGAAGAACACCGGCATGCAGTCGGCGATCATCACTCCGCAGACGCTGCCGCGCTTGCGCGCGAACGCTGCGTCCCCGGTCGGCGAAGGCGGCGGCGAATCGGCGTCGATCACCGCGGTGCCGTGCACCTGCTTCAGCCAAACCGGCTCGTGCAGAAGAAGGCCGCCGAGCTCGTCGCGGCCCTCTTCGCCGGCCATGTCGCCCATCTCGCGCAGCGTGACGCGCGCCTGCACGTTCGGCGGCGCGGGCCAGTTGGGAACGATGAAATCCACTACCGTGCCCTGAGCTCGTCGAGCAGGCGCTTCATGTCGCGCGGCAACGGCGAGCTCCAAGTCATGGTCTTTCCCGACGACGGGTGGACGAGCGACAGCTCGGCGGCATGCAGCGCCTGGCGCGGGAAATTGATGCCGTGGCGGGTGCCGCGGCGATAGACCGTGTCGCCGATCAGCGGGTGGCGGATGTGCTGGAAATGGACGCGGATCTGGTGCGTGCGGCCGGTATCGAGGCGGCATTCGAGCAGCGCGGCGCTGCCGAAGCGCTCCACCACGCGATAGGTGGTGCGCGATTCCTTGCCGCGATGCGTGACCGTCATGCGCGTACGCGCGCGCGGATCGCGGCCGACCGGAGCATCGATCGCGCCGCTCGCGGGCGGATCGCCCTGCACCAGCGCGAGGTAGGTGCGGCGCACGGTGCGGCTCGCGAGCTGCTCGACCAGGCTCGATTGCGCAACCACGGTCTTGGCGACGACCAGCAGCCCGCTCGTGTCCTTGTCCAGGCGGTGGACGATGCCGGCGCGCGGCACGCCGGCAAGCGCTGGCGCATGCGCGAGCAACCCGTTCATCAGCGTGCGATCCGGCTGGCCGGCGCCCGGATGCACCACCAGGCCGACCGGCTTGTCGATGACGATCAGCGAATCGTCCTCGAAGACGATCTTGAGCGGCATCTTTTGCGCGCGCGGCGAGGCGGCATCGGGCAGGCGCGGCGGCTCGAGCACGACGCGCTCGCCGCCGTTCACCGGATGCCGCGGCGACAGGCGCTTGCCATCGACCTTGATGTGGCCCTGCTCCAGCCAGGCCTGCAGGCGGTTGCGCGAGTACTGGTGGAAAAGGCGCGCGAGCGCCTGGTCGAGGCGCAGGCCGCCCATTTCCCGCGGCACTGTCGCCGACAGTGGCGCGACGAACGATGCGTCCCAATCGCTATAATCCTCGCGTCCCATGCTGCGAAGTTTACTTGCTGCCGCGATCCTGGCCGTGGCCTTTACGGGCTGCAGCAGCTTCAATTCCTCCGACGACGAGACGCTCGGCTGGTCGGCGCAGAAGCTCTATGGCGAGGCCAAGGACGCGATGTCCAGCAAGGAGTGGCCCAAGGCGATCAAGTACCTGGAGAAGCTCGAGGCGCGCTATCCGTACGGCCGCTATGCGCAGCAGGCGCAACTCGAGGTGGCCTACTGCCACTGGAAGGACAACGAGCGCGCCTCCGCGGTCGCCGCCGCCGACCGCTTCATCAAGCTCTATCCCAACCATCCCAACGTCGACTACGCCTGGTACCTGAAGGGCATGATCAATTTCAACGAGACGCTGGGCGTGCTGTGGTGGCTGACCACGCCCGATCTCTCGGACCGCGATCCGCGCGGCGCGCGCGACGCGTTCAACGCCTTCAAGGAGGTCATCACGCGGTTCCCGGACTCGAAGTACGCCGAGGACTCCGCGGCGCGCATGCGCTACATCATCAATTCGCTCGCCTCGTACGAAGTGCACGTCGCGCGCTACTACATGCGGCGCGGCGCATACCTCGCCGCCGCCAACCGCGCGCAGTACGCGATCAAGACCTACCAGACGGCGCCGGCGATCGAGGAAGCGGTCTTCGTCCTCGCCAAGGCGTACGACGCGATGGGCATGGAGTCGCTGCGCGACGATACCACCCGCATCATGCGCACCAACTTTCCGAACAGCCGCTTCCTCTCGGGGAAGGAGATCCGGCCGGATGTCCCGTGGTGGCGCATCTGGGATCCCAACTGGTGAAGATTCTCGTCACCGGCGCGGCCGGCATGATCGGCCGCAAGCTCACCGCGCGCCTGATGAACGAAGGCACGGGCGAATTGATCCTGCACGACATCGTGTCCGCTGGCGCAGGCAGCATCGTCTCCGACTTCTCCATGCCGGGCGAAGCCGAGAAGCTCGTCGCCGCGCGTCCCGACCTCATCTTCCACCTCGCCGCGATCGTCTCGGGCGAGGCCGAGGCGGACTTCGACAAGGGTTACCGCATCAACCTCGACGGCACGCGGCGCCTCTTCGACGCGATCCGCAAGGTCGGCGGAGACTACAAGCCGCGCGTGGTCTTCGCCTCTTCGATCGCGGTGTTTGGCGCGCCCTTTCCCGACGCGATCGGCGACGAGTTCGTCAATGCGCCCCTCACCAGCTACGGCACGCAGAAGACGATCTGCGAGCTGCTGCTCTCCGACTACAGCCGCAAGGGCTTCTTCGACGGCATCGGCCTGCGCCTGCCGACGATCTGCGTCAGGCCGGGCAAGCCCAACCTCGCCGCGTCGGGGTTTTTCTCCGGCATCATCCGCGAGCCGCTCGCCGGCCAGGAAGCGGTGCTGCCGGTCCCGGAGACCGTGCGCCACTGGTTCGCTTCGCCGCGCGCGGCGATCGGCTTCCTGGTCCATGCGGCGAAGCTCGACACCGCGCAGCTCGGCGCGCGCCGCAACCTCAGCATGCCCGGCATTTCGGCGACCGTCGGCGAGCAGATCGAGGCGCTGCGGCGCGTCGCCGGCGAGAGGGTGACGAAGCTGATCCGGCGTCAGCCGGACGCGACCATCATGCGCATCGTCGACGGCTGGCCGCGAAACTTCGACGCCCGGCGCGGCGCGGCGCTCGGTTTTCGCGCCGACGCGAGCTTCGACGACATCATCCGCTTCCACCTCGAGGACGAAAGAATTCCTGCACCTCGGGCAGGCTCCGCGTGAGCTTCATCGGCGGCAGGCTGCGCAGGATCTGCCGCCCGTAGCCCTTCGAGACGAGACGCGGGTCGCAAAGCATCAGCACGCCGCGGTCGGTCTCGTCGCGGATCAGCCGCCCCGCCCCCTGCTTGAGCTGCAGCACCGCCTGCGGCAGCTGCAGATCGTTGAACGGGTTGCCGCCCTCCGTGCGCGTCGCCTCGATCCGCGCCGCGAGCACCGGGTCGTCGGGCGGCGCGAACGGCAGCTTGTCGATCACCACCAGCGACAGCGCGTCGCCGCGCACGTCGACGCCCTCCCAGAACGACTGGCTGCCGAGCAGCACCGCGTTGCCGAGCGCGCGGAAGCGCTTCAGCAGCTCGTTGCGCGAGCCGGTGCCTTGCACGAGCAGCGGGAAGCTCAGCCGCCCCTTGAGCAGCTCGTGCGCGCGGCGCAGCGCGCGCAGCGTGGTGAACAGCAGGAACGCGCGGCCGCCGCTCGCCTCGAGCACCGGCGCCACCGCCTCGATCACCGCTTCAGTAAAGGCCGGATCGTTCGGATCGCCGGGCAGGCCCTTGGGGATGTAGAGCAGCGCCTGCGTGGCGAAGTCGAACGGGCTCGCCCAGCGGCGCGCCTCGGCCTGCAGGCCGAGCTCGCGCGTGAAATGGCCGAAGTCCTCGCCGACGGCCAGCGTGGCGGAGGTGAAGATCCAGGCGCGCGGGTGGTCGCTCATCTGCCGGGCGAAGAGCTCGGCGGACGAGAGCGGCGTGATATTGAGCCGCGCCGACTGGCCGAACACTTCGACCCAGCGCACGTCCGCCCGGCCCTCCTCCTCGCGCAGGCGCGCGAGGACACCGAGCGCTTCGGTCGAGCGGCGCGCGCACGCGCCGAGCCCCTCGGAGCGCTCGGCCTGCTCCTGCAGGGGCGAGTTGAGCGCGGCGAGCGCGCCGTGCACGCGCTCGACCGCATCCGGGAATTCGGCGACGCGCATCGCCTGCGCCCACGACAGGCGCGCGGCGGGCTCGCCGAGCGAGAGGCGCAGCTCGCGCGCGGCGCGTTCCAGCGCGCCCGCTAGGCGGTCGAGATCCGGCGAGGCGCCACCTGCGGCGCGCAGCTCGAGCCGCGCGTCGCGTGCGAGATCGACCAGCTGGGTGCTCGACAGATGCTCGCCGAAGAACAGCCGCGCCGTCTCGGCGAGCTGGTGCGCCTCGTCGAACACCACCGTGTTGCACGACGGCAGCAGCTCGGCGATGCCCTCGTCGCGCAGCACCACGTCGGCGAAAAACAGGTGGTGGTTGATCACCACCACGTCGGCGGCGAGCGCGTTGCGGCGCGCGTGCATGACGAAGCAGTCCGAATAGTCGGGACAGCTCTGGCCGAGGCAGTTGTCGCGCGTCGAGGTCGCCCGCGCCCAGACCGGCGCGTCCTCCGGAACGTCGGCGAGGTCGGCGCGGTCGCCGGTGGTACTGGCGCCGGCGAACTGCTCGATGCGGCGCAGCTGGCTCGCTTCCTCCCTGGAAGAGAGCCCTTCGGTGGCCGCGCGTCGCAGCCGATACAGGCAGACATAGTTGGCACGGCCCTTGAGCAGCGCCGTGCTCGCGCCCGAGCCGAGCGCCCGGCGCACCGCGGGCAGGTCGCGGTCGAAGAGCTGGTCCTGCAGGTTCTTGGTGCCGGTCGAGACGATCACCTTGCCGCCCGCGAGCAGCGCCGGCACGAGGTAGGCGAAGGTCTTGCCAGTGCCGGTGCCCGCCTCCGCCACGAGCACGCCCTGGTGCTCGATCGCGGCATGGATCGCCTCGGCCATTTCGAGCTGCTGGCGCCGCAGCTTGAAGCCGGGCACGGCATCCGACAGCGCGCCGCCGGCTTCGAATATTTTCTTCAGCATGTCCGACACTATGAACGCGCCACGCAGCCGCGGGTGGACCGTTTTTCTACTCGGTCAGGTTGTAAATGACGCGCAGCGGCTCGAGGCGCACCTGCCGGCCCCGCAGCGCCGGCGGCACCGGCACGGCGCGCAGCGCCTGCTGATAGGTATCGAGCGCCAGCTTGTCGAGCGCCTCGTGGCCGGACGCGCGGCGCAGGCCGAGCTCCGCCTGCCCGTCGGCGCGCAGAGTGATCTCGAGAGTCACTTCGCCGACCCAGTTGTTCTCGCGCGCGAGGCGGGGATACGGCGGCTTGTTGCGCTGCGCGTAGGCGATGAGCTGCATGCGGTACTGAGCGGCGGTGATCGCTTCTGCTGCACGACTTTCCGCCTGCGACGGCGCGGCTGGTGCGGGCGCAGCGACGGGGGGCGCGCTTGCCACCGGCGGCGGCTCGGCCGGCGCAGGCGCTTGCACCGGGGGCACCTCGGCGGCCGGTGGCGCTGGCAGCGGCGACGGCGCCGGCTCCCGCTTCTTCACCTCGCGAGGGGGAAGCGGCGGCTTCCTTTCCTCGACCGGCGGCGCCGGCTCGGGAGGCGCCAGCTCGACGATTCGCGTCACCAGCGGCGGCGGCACGACCGGCTCCTGCAGCGATTCGCGCAGCACCGGCCAGGCGCCGAAGAGCGCGACCAGGTGCACGGCGACCGACAGGGCGACCGCGTAGCGGAACCGGCGAGTCTGCTCCGCGCTGGCGCGCATTCAGCCCCGTTGCAGCGCTCGCCAGACCTTCTCGGACGTGAGCGGCATCTCCAGGTGCGCCACGTTCAGCGCGTCCAGCACGGCGTGCACCACTGCGGGCACCGCGCCGATGGTGCCGAGCTCGCCGCAGCCCTTCACGCCGAGCAGGTTGGTCTTGCACGGCACCGACTCGTCGAACGACGCGCTCATGGGCGGCAGCTGGTCGGCGCGCGGCACGCAGTAGTCCATCAGCGAGCCGGTGAGAAGCTGGCCGCTCTCGTCGTCGTAGGCGACGCGCTCGTACAGCGCCTGGCCGATGCCCTGCGCCATGCCGCCGTGGATCTGCCCTTCGACGATCGCCAGGTTGATGATGCGGCCGATGTCGTCGCAGCTGGCGATGCGCGCGAGCGTCACCTCGCCGGTTTCGGGATCGATCTCGACCTCGCAGGCCTGCGCGCCGTTCGGCCAGGACGGCGTGGACGGGGTCTGCGTGTCCGAAACGCGAATGACTTTCTGCGGCTGGCGCGCGACCAGGTCGCCCAGGCCGATCGAGCGGTCGGTGCCGCCGATGTGGAAGCGGCCAGCGCGGTACTCGATGTCCGCGAGCGCGGCTTCGAGCGCCTCGGCGGCGAGCTCCCTGCCCTTGAGGATGAATTTCCTGGAGGAGGAAACGACCGCCGATCCGCCGACGAAGGCCGAGCGGGAGCCGACGCTGCCGACCCCGTTCGCGCGATCGGTATCGCCTTGCACGATGGTGATCTTCGACGAATCAAGGCCAAGGACTTCGGTGACGAGCTGCGTATAGGTCGTCTCCAGCCCCTGCCCCATCGCCTGCGTGCCGGAAAAGACCGTGACATTGCCCCGCGCGTCGACCTCGATGTCGACCGTTTCGGTCGGCAGCGCGCCGGTCCATTCGAGATAAGTGGCGAGCCCTCTCCCGCGAAGCTTGCCGCGTTGCCGGGATGCTTCCTTTCTCTCGGGAAAACCCTGCCAATCCGCGAGCGCGAGAACGCCGTCGAGGATCTTTTCGAACTCGCCAGCGTCGTACGTCTCGCCGACATGCGTGCGATAGGGGAAATCCTCGGGGCGCAGGAAGTTGCGCCTGCGCATCTCGGCGGGATCGATCTTCATCTCGCGCGCCGCCTTCTCCACCAGGCGCTCGATCAGGTAGTTGCCCTCGGGGCGCCCCGCGCCGCGGTAGGCGCCGGTCGCCATGGTGTTGGTCAGCACGCCCTTGATCTGGTAGTCGATCACCGGCACGCGATACACCGAGGTCTGCACCTTGGCGACCATCGCCAGCGGGATCATCGCCGAGGAGCCGACCGGCACCGCGCCGATGTTGGCGTGGCTCGCCATGCGCAGCGCGAGGATGCGGCCTTCGCCGTCGAGCGCGAGCGCCGCCTTGTAGTGCTGGTCGCGCGCCATGTGCGCGGCGAGGAATTCCTCGCTGCGCTCGCCGCGCCATTTCACCGGCCGGCCGAGCTTGCGCGCGGCGTAGCAGACCAGCGCGTCCTCGGGAGTGAGTCCTGTCTTCATGCCGAAGCCGCCGCCGAGGTCGCCGTTGATCAGCCGGAAATCGGTCGGCTTGGCGCCGAACACCGCGCCGAGCAGGTCGCGCGCCGAGGTCGGCGTCTGGTTCTGCGTGTACAGGGTCGTGCGCCCGCCCTCGTGGACGCCGATGGCGCAGCGCGGCTCCATGGCCATCGCATTCAAGCGCTGGTTGTGCAGTTCGATCTCGGTGACGTGCGCCGCCGCGGAAAATGCTTTTTCCGTTTCAAGAGCATTCCCATACCTGGCCTCGGCCGCGACGTTGCCGCTGTCCTGCAGGAGCGGCGCGCCGGGCTCCACGGCGCGGCGCGGGTCGACGACGCAATCGAGCGGTTCGTACTCCACCACCACGGCTTCCGCGGCATCCTGCGCCGCTGCGCGCGTCTCGGCGACGATCGCGGCGACCGGCTGGCCGACGTAGAACACCTTGTCCTCGGCGAGCGGCGTGCGCGCCGGGGCGACCATCGGCGAGCCGTCGGCGCGCTTGAAAAGCGCGGGAAACGGAATGTGCTTTACCCCGTCGGCGCGCAGGTCCGCCATCGACCACGCCGCGACTACGTTTTTTCGTATCTCGCTGAAATCAATTCCCTTGATCTTCGCGTGCGCGTGAGGAGATCGAACGACGACCAGCCACGCCTGGCGCGGCAGCACGCGATCGTCGCTGAACAGTCCCTTGCCGACCAGCAGGCGGTCGTCCTCGAGGCGCTTCTGCGAGCGCGACGCGCCGAAGCGTGCCGACGCCGGGTCGAACTGCACCTGCAGCGATGCCGGATTCATCCCGGCATTCTATTTCCGCTTCTCACTTCCTGAAGACTACCGAAGGAAGCCAGGTCGAGAGCTCCGGGATGAACATGAGCAGCACCAGCACCAGGATGAACGCCGGGTAGAACTTCAGTGTCGCCATGGTCACGGCCTCGATACGCAGCCGCGAGATGGCGCAGACCGCGAACAGGCCGAGACCGACCGGCGGGTGGACGATGCCGAGCAGCAGCACATAGGTCAGCACCACGCCGAAGTGGACCGGGTCGATGCCGAATTTCACCACCAGCGGGCCGAACAACGGGATGCCGATCAGCATCGCCGGCACGGTCTCCATGAAGCAGCCGAGCACCAGCAGCGCAAGGCACACCAGCGACAGCACCGCCCACTTGCTTTCGGTCAGCCCGCCGAGCTGGCGCGCGAGCTGCTCCGCGACCTGGTCGGAGGTGATGACGAACGACATCACGCTGCCCACGCCGGTGAGGAACATGATGAGCGTGGTGGTGCGCGCCGAGCCTGAGAACGCCTCGCGCAGCCCCGCCCAGGTCATCTCGCGGTAGAGCACCCCGAGGAAGAGAGCGTAGATCACCGCGAGCACGCTCGCTTCGGTCGGCGTGGTCAGGCCGGTGATCATGCTGCGCAGGATCACGATCGGCGTGATGAGCGCCGGCAGCCCCTTCCAGAAGGTGCTCCAGGTGACGCGCCAGTTGAACGGCTTGGGCGGCGGGAAGGTTTCCCAGCCCGCCCTGCCGAGGATGTAGTTGTTGAACGCGAGGATCGCCGCCATCACCAGGCCCGGGATGATGCCGGCGATGAACAGATCGCCCACCGAGATGTTCATCATCACGGCGTAGATGATGAACATGATCGAAGGCGGGATCAGCGGATCGAGCAGCGAGGCGGCGAGCGTGAGCGCCGCGGCGAACTCGGCGCGGTAGCCCGCCTTGCGCATCGCGTCGATCTGCATCACGCCGATGCCGGCGATGTCGGCGAGCGCCGAGCCCGAGATGCCGCCGAACATCACGCTCGAGAGCACAGTCACCTGCGCGAGCCCGGCGCGCATCCAGCCGACCAGGCTCTCGACGAACTCGAAGATGCGCCGCGTCAGGCCGAACACGTTCATCACGTTGCCGGCGAGGATGAAGAACGGGATGGCGAGCAGCGGCACGCTCCTCACGTCGTGCTGCATGTAGCGCACGAAGGTGTCGAGCGGCGCGTCGATCAGCGCGAGGCCGAGGAAGGCCGACATGCCCATCGCCGCGCACACCGGCACCCCGGCGGCCGCCAGCGCGAGGAAGGTCCCGATCATCCAGGCGGTGGCCATCAGCTCAGGATCCCGTGTCCCTGCGTGGGGGGCAGCTCGATGCGCCGCAGCTGCCAGACGAGATGGATCACCTCCGTGACGACGATGTCGGCGCAGCCGATCGCCACCGGCGCGTAGAACACCCACTCCGGCCAGGAGAGCACCGGCGTCTCGAACAGCGCCGCGAACTTGGCGGTTCGCCACGCGTACCACGCCACCATGGCCTGGAACACCACCACCACGAGGCGCGTGGCGATGCTCAGGCGCCGCCGTCCCTCAGGGCCGAGCAGCCGCGCGAACAGCTCGACCCGGATGTACTCGCGATCCTTGGCGATCAGCGCATAGGCGAGGAAGTACAGCACCATCGCCAGCATGATCGACAGCTCCTGCACCCAGTTGAGGCCGCGGGTGAAGACGAAGCGGTACGCGATCTCCGCCGTGCTGATCGCGAGCATCACGACCAACGTGAAAACGGCGATCCACTGGATCGCCGCCTTCGAGCAACGCAGGTACAGGGCTATTTGAGCGCCTTCGCCTTGGCCGCGAGGCCCTTCGGGATCACGCCTTCGGCCTCGAGCTTCACCACCACGCTCTCGGACTGCTTGCGCCAGGGCGCAAGGTCGGGCTCGAGGATGGTGACGCCGAAGTCCTTCACCGCCTTTGCTTTCTTCTCGGTAAAGCCGCGCTCGGACTCGGCGGCGTAAGCCGCGCCGCCGACCTTGGCGGCCTGGTGCAGCCACTGGCGCTGCTGCGCCGTGAGGGCCTGGTACTTCCGCTCGTTCATCATCACGTTGACGATCTGGAAGTACTCGTCGGTGCGCGTCCAGTAGCGCGCCACCTCGGCGTTCTTCTGGTCGTAGGCGATGCCGATCGTCTCGGGGCCGCCCTCGATGATGCCCTGCTTGAACGCGAGGTACATCTCCGGCCGCGGCACCACGATGGTGTTCGCGCCCAGGCCGCGCCAGGTCTCGATCGCGGTCTTCGACTCCCAGATGCGCAGCTTCAGCCCCGCGAGGTCCTGGGGCGTGCGGATCGGCCGCACCGCGATCAGGCCGCGCGGGTCCTTCTGCATCCAGGTCCAGTCGGTATCGAGCACGATCGCGCCGAGCGAGCGCAGCTTGTCGAGGCCGGGCTTGAAGAGCGGGCTCTTCAGGTAGGCCTGCGCGTGGTGCAGATCGCGGAACACGTACGGCGCCGAGATGATCTTGGTCTCGTCGATGATGCCGGCGAGGAACTCGGGATACAGGAGGTGCAGGTCCTGCGCGCCCGAGAACACGTTCTTCTGCTGGTCGGGAATGCCGCCGAGCTTGCCGGCGTGGAATACCTCGACCTTCATCGTTCCCTTGGAGAGCTTCGCCACCTCGGCCGCGAAGGCCTCGGCGCCGACGCCCGAGTGCGACTTCTCAGCGTCGACCGTGCCGAGCTTCAGCACGATCTGCGCCGACGCGCTCCCTGCCCACATCAACAGTGCTGCCAGCAATAACCGGTACATAGCCCCTCCTCTAGTGAGTCCTGCGTATGACCTGACCCCCGCGGGATCCGGTAAGACTTCCGTCGCGCAGCGTGTGCACGCCGTTCACCACGACGTGGCGCATGCCGCGCGCAAGCTGGTTCGGCTCGAACGTGGTCGCGGTCGCCTGGAATTTCCCGGCGTCGAAGACGGCGACGTCCGCCCGATAGCCTTCCGCGATCTGCCCGCGGTCGCTGAGCCCCAGCCGCCGCGCCGGCATCTGCGTCAGGCGCTGCACCGCCTGCGCCGGCGCCATGACCTTGCGCTCCTGCACCATGAAATGGAAATACCACGACGCCCAGGTATACGCGCCGTGGAACACCGAGTTCGCGAGCGGACCGTCGGGCGCGAGCGTAGTGGCGTCCGAGCCCGGCATGCACAGCGGATGCGAGAACATCAGCGCCTGCTGGTCGGGCGTGTAGACATGCATGATGACCATTGCCCGGTTGGGCTGGTCCAGATCCGCCAGCAGGATGTCGAACGCGATGTCGTAGGCGTCGCGCCCTTCCCGGCGCGCCAGATCGCCGAAGCTCTGCCGCGAGTACTGCGGAAACTTCGGATGGTCGAGCAGCACCACGCGCTCCCAGCCGCCGCCCGCGACGATGCTCTTGTATTCGCGCATGCGTCGCCGGCTGTCCGCCGACCGCAGGTGCCGCGCCGGGTCGTCCTGCGCCCACAACGGGATGATCGTGTTCAGGAAGGTCGTCCCGTACAGCCGTGTGTGCATGTCGAACGCGATATCGAGCCCGCGGCCGCGCGCCTTGTCGATGAGCTCGAGCGAGCGCTCGCCTTCCGCCTCGTCGGTCTTGCGCGGCAGAAGGTGCGAGATCTGGATCTGCGCGCCGGCCTTCTCGCCGACGCGGATCGCCTCGTCGATCGCCGATACGGCGCCGTCGTCGCGCCGCCGCGTGTGGCTCGCATAGAGGCCGCCGCGCTTCGCGACCACCTTGCAGAGCTCGACCAGCTCCTCGTCGGGCGCGCCGCGCTCGGCCGGATATTCGAGGCCGGTGGAATAGCCGAACGCGCCCTCGTCCAGTCCCTGCGAGAGCAGCGACTTCATTTTCTCCAGCTCCGGCGGCGTCGCCGCCCGGTCGGCCACGCCCAGCGTCGCGCGGCGCAGCTGGCCGTTCGGCACCAGCTTGATCACGTTCACTGCGGGCCTGGCAGCCGCCAGGCGGTCCAGGTATTCGCCGACCCCATGCCAGGCGAGCGGGACCTGATTGTCGAAGCCATAGATATTGGGCGCCGCCATGCGCGGATCCGCGATCGGCGCGCAGCCGAAGCCGCAGTTGCCGATGACCTCGAGCGTCACGCCTTGCGCGATCGCGCTCACCGCGCGCGGATCGACGAGCAGCGTGTAGTCCGAGTGGCTGTGGATGTCGATGAAGCCCGGCGCGACGGTGAGCCCCGTCGCGTCGATCTCTGCGCCGTTGGCCCTCAGGTTGCCGATGGCGGCGATGCGGCCGTCCTTCACCGCGACGTCGGCGACGCGCGGCGGCGCGCCGGTGCCATCCAGGATCGTGCCGCCCCGGATGACGAGGTCCATCACGCCGCCTTCGCCTTGGCGCGCAGCCGGCGCGTTGCGGCCTCGTCGATCGCGCCGCGCTTGATCACCACGCCGTATTGCTCGCGCGCTGCGTCGCTGCTGACCTTGTCGTCGAGCACGTCGGCCAGAACAAGCGCCGGGTCGCGCGCGAGCGGATCGCCGTACCCGCCGCCGCCGGCGCTGACGTGACGGAAGACGTCCCCGGCTTTCCATTTCACCGCTTCCATCGGCATGGTCGGCAATGCCCTGTCCCCGGTACGCGTGATCAGCGTATTGCGCGAACCGCTGCCC
Organism: Burkholderiales bacterium; assembly: GCA_035607175.1. GTDB lineage: Bacteria > Pseudomonadota > Gammaproteobacteria > Burkholderiales > SG8-39 > SCGC-AG-212-J23. The sequence goes on along the minus strand of DATNCP010000032.1, from coordinate 15,565 downwards.
TGCTGGGCGCCGGCAAATCCGTAGGGCGCATGATCGCGGCGATCGGCACGCGTCGTGAACACGGCCTCCTCGGCGGTAAGACGGAACTCGCGAACGAACGCGAGGCCGCCGCGGTACTCGCCCGCGCCGCCCGAGTCCTGCACCATGCCGTAGCGCAGCACCTCCAGCGGCAGCTCGGCCTCGATCAGCTCGACCGGCTGGTTGGAAAGGTTTGCCGCCGGGTTGGAGATCCCTTCCACTCCGTCCTTCGCGGCGCGCGCGCCCCACGTCCCGACCATCACCTCGGTGAGCACGAAGGGACGCCCCTGGTGGTAGCCGCCGACCGAGAAGAGCGTCGGACCGCCTTCGCCCGCGGCGATCACGCGCTCCGGCACGACCTGCGAGAGCGCTCCCATGATCGCGTCGAACACGCGGTAGCCCATCACGCCGCGCGCGGCGCACGCCGCCGGCAGCACCGGGTTGAGGATCGTGCCTTCCGGCGCCTTGAAGCGCACCGGCCGCATGTAGCCCTCGCAGTTCGGGATGTCGGGGCTGGTCACGCAGCGGATCGCGCAATACGCGGAGGAACGCGCCATGGCGATCGGGCAGTTGATCGCGCCCTGCACCTGCGCCGAGGTGCCGGTGAAGTCGACCTCGATCTCGTCGTCGCGCACGCTCACGCAGACCACGATCTTCAGCGGCTCGGGCGTCTCGCCGAGGCCGTCGATCCAGTCGGTGAAGCGATACTCGCCGTCGGGGATGCCGCGGATGAACTCGCGCATCAGCCGCTCGGCCTGGTCCATGATGGCTTCCATGTACGGCCGCACGGCCTTGCCGCGGTAGCGCTTGAGCAGCGCCGTCATCCCGCGCTCCGCGATCGCGCAGGCCGCGAGCTGCGCGCGCAGGTCGCCCAGCACCTGCACCGGCTGGCGCGTGTTCTTCTCGATGATCTCGAACAGCGTCTGGTTCGGCTTGCCCGCCTCGTAGAGCCTGAGCATCGGCAGGCGCAGCCCTTCCTGGTAGATGTCCGTGGCGTGGATCGCGACCGAGCCCGGCGCGATGCCGCCGACGTCGGAGTGGTGCGCCATCGTGCAGGCGTAGCCCTCGATCTCGCCTTCCCAGAAAAGCGGCTGGATCACGTAGATGTCGGGGAGGTGCTGGCCGCCGGCGCCGTACGGATCGTTCATGATGAAGATGTCGCCCGGCTGCATCTGCCCCTTGTACTTCTGCGTCAGGTGCTGCATCGCGTCCGGAAACGCGCCGAGCTGCACCGCGAGCGTCAGGCCCTGCGCGATCACCTGCCCGTTCCGGTCGCAAAGAGCCGTCGAGTAGTCCATCGAATCGCGCACCACCGGCGAGTACGCGCTGCGCATCAGCACGAGCGCCATCTCGTCGGCGATCGACGAGAGCGCGTTCTTGATCACTTCCAGCGTGATGGGATCCATCATTCCCCGGCGTCGATCACTATGTTGCCATGCGCATCGAGCTCGGCGCTCGCCCCCGGCGGGACGATGCAAGTGGCGTCGAACTCTTCCACGATCAGCGGGCCTTGCATGCGCTTGCCCAGCGCAGCGCGTCCCAGGACCGGGGTATCCATCGCCTTGCCTTCGAAATACGCCTGGCGCCGGCCCTGTACCGGCGAGGCGACCTGCGCGTCCTTCAGGCGCTCGGCGAAGCCTTCCTTGCTCTCGGGCGCCGCCGACGCGATGACGCGGATGTTGATCAGGTCGACCGGATCGCCCTCCGAAGCGTGGCCGTAAGTGCGCTTGTGCTCGGCATGGAACGCTGCCTCGATAGCCGCGACGTCCGGGGTTTCCGCAGGCACCGTCAGCTCGAAGGCTTGCCCGGTGTAGCGCAGATCGGCGAGACGCTTCACGCCCACGCGGGCGTCGGCGATGCCCTCCTTGCGCATCTCGCCGCGCACTTCGGCTTCCAGGCCGGCAAACAGCTTCTCCAGCCGCTGCGCATCGACCGCGGTCGTCTGCTGGAACACCGAGCGCTGCTGCGTATGCTCGACGTTGGAGAAAAGCAGTCCCGCGGCGCTGAAGACGCCCGGCGCCGGCGGAATCAGCACGCGGCGCATCTGCAGCTCGCGCGCGATCGCCACCGCGACGACCGGACCGTTGCCGCCGAAGGCGACGAGCGCGAAGTCGCGCGGGTCCCGGCCGCGATAGGTGGAGACCGCCTTGACGGCGCGGGTCATGGTCGCGACGGCGATGGCATAGACGCCCGAGGCGGCCCGCTGGACATCGAAGCCGAGCGGCTGCGCCACCTTGCGCTCGATCGCGTCGCGCGAAAGACGGGAGTCGATGCGCAGTTTCCCGCCCACCAGATAGTCGGGGTTGAGATAGCCGAGCACCACTGCCGCGTCGGTAAACGTGGCTTCCTTGCCGCCCAGCCCGTAGCAAGCCGGTCCCGGCACGGCGCCGGCGCTTTGCGGCCCGACCTTGATCGAGCCGGCGGCGTCGAGCGAGACGATGCTGCCGCCGCCCGCGCCGATCTCGGAGATGTCGATGAACGGCAGCTTGATCGCGTAGCCGCCGCCCTTGACGAGCTTCGAGCTGACGTTGATGCCGGCGCCGACCTCGTACTCCGTGGTGCGCGCCGGCTCGCCGTCCTCGACGATCGCGGCCTTCGCGGTGGTGCCGCCCATGTCGAACGAGATGACGTTGCCCAGGCCCGCGGAGCGCGCGATATCCGCGCAGGCGATGACGCCGGCGGCGGGCCCCGATTCCACCAGGAACGCCGGCTTTTGCGCCGCCGCGGCCGCCGACATCGTGCCGCCGTTCGACTGCATGATGTGCAGCGGGCCCGTGACGCCGGCGCCTTTCAGCTGCGTGGAGAGCGAGGAAACATAGTGGCGAACGATCGGCCCGATGTACGCATTCACCACCGCGGTGCTGGTGCGCTCGTATTCGCGGATCTCGGGCAGGATGTCCGACGACAGGCTGACATAGGCCTTGCCGTTCAATTGTTCGCGCACCAGCTCGGCCGCGCGCTGCTCATGCGCCGCGTTTGCGTACGAGTGGAGCAGGCAGATCGCGACCGACTCGACGCCTTCCTCGAGCAGCCGCTTGGCCACGACCCTCGCCTGCTCTTCATCCAGCGGTTTCCTGACCTCGCCGCGCGGGCCCATGCGCTCGGGCAGCTCGTAGCGCAGCCGCCGCGGCACCAGCGGCGCCGGCTTGTCGTACTGCAGGTCGTACATCACCGGGATGCGCAGGCGCCGCATCTCGAGCACGTCGCGGAAACCCTCGGTGGTGATGAGCGCCGTCTTCGCGCCTTTGTGCTCGAGGATGGTGTTGGTCGCGACCGTGGTCGCATGCACCACTGCGTCGATCTCTCCCGGCGCGATGCCGAAGGTATCGCGGATCTCGCGCACCGCGGTCAGGATGGCGCGGCTGTAGTCGTCGGGCGTCGAGGAAACCTTGAGCGTGCGCACCGTACCCGCGCCGCGCAGCACGATGTCGGTGAAGGTGCCGCCGATGTCGCAGCCGAGGACGTAGCGCGTCACGCGCGCGAGTATTTCACCGGCGGGATGGAAAGCCGATTGAAATATTTTCAGCAAAGACTATAAAATCTCCTTATGCAGTTCAGCCTGGCCCAGCTCGAGGCCCTGCACTGGGTGGTGCGGCTCGGCAGCTTCCGCGCCGCGGCGACGCGGCTCAACCTGACGCAGCCGGCGGTGTCGGTCCGCATCCGCGACCTGGAAGCCGCGGCGGGCGGCAAGCTCTTCATCAAGGGCGCCTATCGCGCCAAGCCGACGCCGCTCGGACACGAGCTCGCGGCGCAGGCCGCACAGGTGATCGATGCCTGCGAGCAGCTCGCGGGCCGGTTTGCCGGCCGGGAGGAGTTGCGCGGGCTGATCCGCATCGGCGTCGCCGACAGCTTCGCCATGGTCTGCCTGCCCGAGCTGATGCGGCGCATCGAGAGCCGCTTCCCCCAGGTGCGCGCGGAAATCCGAGTCGATTTCAGCGCGCTTTTGAACGAATCGCTGCACGCCGGAGACATGGACATCGCCGTGCTGACCGCGCCGGCTTCCGGCCCGCTGGTGACGATCGAGCCCCTGGTCGACCATGAACTGCGCTGGGTGGCGTCGCCGAAGCTCGCGCTCGGCAAGGGCACGCTGAAGCCCGCGGACCTGGCCGCGGTGCCGATCATCACCAACCCCAACCCGTCGAATCTCTATACCAGCATCGCCGCCTGGTTTGCCGCCGCCGGCGTGCAGCCTGTGCGCATCCATACCTGCAACAGCCTGGTGATCATGATGCGGCTCGCGCTGGAAGGTGCCGGGATCAGCCTGCTGCCGGTCGCGATCCTGCGCAAGGAAATCCGGCGCGGGACGCTGCGCGCGCTGACGGTGGCGCCGAAGGTCCCGGCGCACAAGCTCGCCGTGGCCTATCGGCGCGATGCGCCCGGCCAGGGGCTGCGCACGGTTTCGCAGATGATCCAGGAGCTCACCCGCGCGAGCGATCTCGCTGCACAATAATCGCGATCATGCCGAAGGTGCTCAACGCCACGCAGATCGAGCAGTTCCGCCGCGACGGCTTCGTCTTTCCGCTGCGCGTGATGAGCGAGGCCGCGGCGGCCGAGTGCCGTGAGCGCCTCGAGGCCTTCGAGCGCGCGAGCGGCGGGCCGCTCAAGGGCGAGCTGCGGCACAAGTCGCACCTCCTCTTCGCCTGGATCGCCGACCTCGTGCGCCACGAGCGCATCCTCGACGCGGTCGAGGACCTCTACGGGCCGAACCTGTTCTGCTGGACCACGAATTTCTTCATCAAGGAGGCGCGCAACCCGGCGTTCGTCTCCTGGCACCAGGACTCGACCTACTGGGGTCTCGATCGGCCGGACGTAGTCACCGCCTGGGTGGCGCTGACGCCGGCCAATGAAGCGAACGGCGCGATGGGCTTCATTCCGGGCTCGCACCTCAAGGACCAGATCCCGCACCGCGATACGTTTGCGAAAGACAACCTGCTGACGCGCGGACAGGAAGTGATGGTGGACGTCGACGCATCCAGCCAGGTTCTCGACGTGCTGCGCCCCGGAGAGATGTCGCTGCATCATGTGCGCCTGGTACACGGCTCGCCGCCCAACCCGTCGAGCGACCGGCGCATCGGCCTCGCCATCCGCTACATCCCCACTTATGTCCGGCAGGCGGCCGGCGATGACAGCGCGACGCTCGTGCGCGGCGTCGACGAGCATCACCACTTCGAGCACGAGCCGCGCCCGAGCGGCGACCTGCAGCCGGAGTTCGTCGCGCTCCACAAGCGCATCGCCGAGCGCAACGCCGCGATCCTCTACCGCGGCACGGGAGTCAAGAGCTTCAACGAACGGCAGGCGTGAAGCGCTTTTCCGCGTTCTCGCTGCTTCGCAACGCCTTCACCGGCCATGAGGAATGGCCGCCGTACTGGCGCTCCCCCGAGCCCAAGGCCGCCTACGACGTGGTGGTCATCGGCGGCGGCGGCCACGGCCTCGCCACCGCTTACTACCTGGCGAAGGAGCACGGCATCCGCAACGTCGCCGTGCTCGAGCGCGGCTGGCTGGGCGGCGGCAACACCGGCCGCAATACCACCATCGTCCGCTCGAACTACCTCTGGGACGAGAGCGCCGCGATCTACGAGCATGCGCTGCAGCTCTTCGAGACGCTGTCGGAGGAGCTGAACCTGAACGTGATGCTCAGCCAGCGCGGCGTGCTCAACCTGGCGCACACGCCGGGCGACGTGCGCGAGGCGATCCGGCGGGTGAACGCGAATCGCCTGAACGGCATCGACGCCGAGTGGCTCGACGCGAAGCAGGTGAAGGAGTTCTGCCCCATCGTCAACATTTCGCCGGACGTGCGCTATCCGGTGATCGGCGCGACGCTGCAACGGCGCGCCGGCGTCGCGCGGCACGACGCGGTCGCGTGGGGCTACGCGCGCGCGGCCGATGCGCTCGGCGTCGACATCATCCAGGGCTGCGAGGTGACCGGCTTCGACATCGCCGGCGGGCGCGTGCGCGGCGTCAAGACTTCCAGGGGAGCGATCGGCGCCGGCCGCGTCGGCATCGTCGCCGCCGGCCACAACTCGGTGCTCGCCGCCATGGCCGGCGTGCGCCTGCCGCTGCAGAGCCATCCGCTCCAGGCGCTCGTCTCCGAGCCGGTGAAGCCGGTGCACAACTGCGTGGTGATGTCCAACGCGGTGCACGTGTACGTGAGCCAGTCCGACAAGGGCGAGCTCGTCATGGGCGCGGGCATCGACGGCTTCAACTCCTACGCGCAGCGCGGCTCGTTCCACGTAATCGAGCACCAGATGGCCGCCTGCCTCGAGCTCTTCCCGATCTTCAGCCGCCTGCGCATGATGCGCAGCTGGGGCGGCATCGTCGACGTCTGCCCGGACGCATCGCCCATCATCGGCCCGCTACCGGTCGAGGGCCTCTATCTGAACGGCGGCTGGGGCACCGGCGGCTTCAAGGCGACGCCCGGCTCCGGCCACGTCTTCGCCTGGACGCTCGCCAGGGGCGAGGCCCATCCCCTGGCGAAGCCGTTCGCGCTGGAGCGGTTCACGACCGGCGCGCTGATCGATGAGCATGGCGCGGCTGCCGTTGCGCACTGATGAATAGGCTGGCGCACTGATGCTCCTCATCCGCTGCCCGTGGTGCGGCCCGCGCGACGAGACCGAGTTCCGCTGCGGCGGCGAGGCGCACATCGCGCGCCCGGGCGACCCGCAGGCGCTCGACGACGCGGCATGGGCGGAGTACGTCTTCATGCGCAACAACCCGAAGGGCTGGTTTCGCGAGCGCTGGGTGCATTCGGCCGGCTGCCGGCGCTGGTTCAACGCCGAGCGGCACACGGTCACGCACGAGATCCGGCGCACCTACAAGCCGGGCGAGCCATGACGGCCTTCCGGCTCGCCGAAGGCGGACGCATCGACCGCGCTCGGCCCCTGGAATTTTCGTTCGACGGCAGGAAATTCCAGGGTTTCCAGGGCGACACGCTCGCTTCGGCGCTGCTCGCGAACGACGTCTTCCTCGTCGGCCGCAGCTTCAAGTACCACCGGCCGCGCGGCGTGATGAGCGCCGGCATCGAGGAAACGAACGCGCTCGTCGCGGTCGGCGAAGGCGGCCGCCTCGACACCAACAGCCGCGCGACGATGGTCGAGCTCTACGGCGGCCTTGTCGCACGCTCGCTCAACCGCTGGCCGAGTCTCGGCCTCGATCTCGGCGCAATCAACGGCTGGTTCTCGCCGCTGCTGGTGGCGGGCTTCTACTACAAGACGTTCATGTGGCCGCGCCGCCTGTGGCAATCGCTCTACGAGCCGCTCATCCGGCGCGTGGCAGGCATTGGCGAAGCGCCAGCGCAGCCCGATCCCGACCGCTACGACAAGATGCACCGGCACTGCGACGTGCTGGTCGTCGGCGGCGGCCGTGCGGGCCGCGCCGCGGCGAGCGAGGCGGCGGCGGCCGGCAAGCGCGTCGTGCTCTGCGACGAGGGCGACCCCGGCGCCATCGCCAAGGTCGAGGTGCTCGCGCGCACCACCGTATTCGGCTACTACGACGACAACTTTCTTTGCGCCGTCGAGAGCGACGCGCGCCGGCAAAAGCGCCTCTGGCATTTCCGCGCGAAGGAAGTCGTGCTCGCGACCGGCGCGCACGAGCGGCCGCTCGTCTTCGGCGGCAACGACAAGCCGGGCGTGATGCTCGCCGGCGCGGTGGAGACTTATCTGCGCCGCTACGCGGTGGCGCCCGGCAAACGGGCGGTCGTTTTCACGAACAACGACAGCGGCCACGAGCGCGCAAGGGCGTTCCGCGAGCTCGGCATCGACGTCGCAGCGGTGATCGACTCGCGCGAAGGCACGGTCATCACGCGCACGCTCGGCGGAAAGCGCGTCACCGGCGTCGAAGTCGGAGGCTCGCGCATCGCCTGCGACCTCGTGGCGATGGCCGGCGGCTTCAGTCCGGTGGTGCACCTCTACAGCCAGGCGCAGGGGAAGCTGCGCTGGGACGAGAAGAAGCTCTGCTTCGTTCCCGACGGCTGCCGCCAGGCGGTGCGCGTGGTCGGCCGCGCGAACGGCGAGTTTCCCGAGTACCGCATCGCGCCGCTGTGGGAAGTCGAAGAAGACAAGGCATTCGTCGACTTCGGGAGCGACGTCGTGGCGCGCGACGTGCACCTCGCGGCGCGGGAAGGCTTCTCTTCGGTCGAGCATTTCAAGCGCTACACCACGACTGGCATGGCAGCCGACCAGGGGAAGACCTCGAACATCAACGCGCTCGCGATCCTGGCCGGCGCGACCGGGCGCAACATCGCCGAGACCGGCACCACGACTTTCCGCGCGCCCTACGCGCCGGTGAGCTACGGCGTGCTGGCCGGGCGCGACCTCGGCGACTTCCTCGAGCCGATCCGCGTCACGCCGATGCACGACTGGCACGCCGCGCACGGCGCCGCGTTCGAGAACGTCGGGCAATGGAAGCGCCCCTGGTACTACGGGCGCGACATGCACGACGCGGTCCAGGCGGAAGCGAGAAGCGTCCGAAAATCCCTGGGTGTGCTCGATGCGAGCACGCTGGGCAAGATCGACATCCAGGGCCGCGACGCCGCCAGGTTCCTCGACCGCATCTACGCCGGCACCTTCAGCACGCTTGCCATCGGCCGCGCGCGCTACGGGCTCATGTGCCGCGAGGACGGCATGGTGTTCGACGACGGCGTGACCGCGCGCCTCGGCGAGAACCATTTCCACATGACCACTACCACGGGCGGCGCGGCGCGCGTGCTCGACTGGCTCGAGGAGTATCTGCAGACCGAGTGGCCCGAGCTCGAGGTGTACTGCACCTCGGTCACCGAGCAATGGGCGACGGTGGCGGTGGCCGGGCCGCGGGCCGGCGAGCTCATGAAAGAGCTCGGCTTCCAGACCGAGCTGCCCTTCATGGCCTTCAAGGAAGCGACGATCGCTGGTATCGGTGCACGCGTGTTCCGCATTAGCTTCACCGGCGAGCTCTCCTACGAAATCAATGTGCCCGGCGACCAGGGGCTCGCGCTGTGGAAAGCGGTGATGATCGCGGGCGAGAAGCACGGCATCACGCCCTACGGCACCGAGACCATGCACCTGCTGCGCGCGGAGAAGGGCTTCATCATCGTCGGCCAGGAGACCGACGGCACGGTGACGCCTTACGATCTCGGCCTCGACTGGGCGGTGGCGAAGAGCAAGGACTTCATCGGCCGGCGCTCGCTCACGCGCCCCGATACGCGGCGCGAGGACCGCAAGCAGCTCGTCGGCCTGCTGCCCGCCGATCCGCGCGAGGTGCTGCCCGAGGGTGCACAGATCACCGAGGTGGATGTGGCGCTGCCGCGCGGCCACGGCTCGAAGCCCGTACCCATGGTCGGCCACGTCACTTCGAGCTACCTGAGCCCGAACCTCGGCCGTTCCTTCGCTCTCGCGCTGGTGCGCTCCGGCCGCTCGCGCCGCGGCGCCGAGCTCTTCGTGCCGCTCCAGGGCCGCGCGGCAAAGGTGCGGGTCGTCGAGCCGGTGTTCATCAAATGACGCATCTGTCGCTGCGCGGGTCGGGCGAGCGTTTCTTCGCTGCGTGCGAGGCGGCGCTCGGCATGCGGCCGCCGACCGCGCCGAACATGGTCGCATCCGCGGGCGGCAAGGCCCTGCTATGGCTCGGCCCGGACGAGTGGCTGGCGATCGGCCAGGAGGCAGCGCCGCTGCGCGAGGCGCTCGCGGGTATTCACAGCTCGGTGGTCGACGTCACCTCGAGCCGCAAGTCGCTCGTCGTGTCGGGCGAGCGCGCCGAGGAGATCCTGTCGAAGGCTGCGACGCTCGACTTCAACGTCGGCGCGTTTCCGGTCGGCAGCTGCGCGCAGACCAACATCGCGCGCACGCAGGGGATCATCTGGCGACGCTCGACGCAGGAGTTCACGATCTACGTGCGGAGCTCTTTCGCGCCGTACCTGCGCGCCTGGCTCGACGACGCCGCGCAGGTCTAGGAAGGTGTGGCGGAGAGAGAGGGATTCGAACCCCCGGTACCGCAAGCGGTACAACAGATTTCGAGTCTGCCGCAATCGACCACTCTGCCATCTCTCCGGGGTCGATTTTATCAGGCGCGGATGACTTGCTCGCCCCCCATATAGGGCCGAAGAGCGCTGGGGATCGTCACCGACCCGTCGGCGTTCTGGTAGTTCTCGAGGATCGCCACCAAGGTGCGGCCGACCGCGAGCCCTGAGCCGTTCAGCGTATGCACCGGCTCGGCCTTCCCTTTGTCGTTGCGGAAGCGGGCCTGCATGCGCCGCGCCTGGTAGGCCTCGAAGTTGGAGCAGGAGCTGATCTCGCGGTAGGCGTTCTGCGCCGGCAGCCACACCTCGATGTCGTAGGTCTTCGCCGCCGTGGCGCCCATGTCGCCAGTGCAGAGCGTGATTACGCGATAGGGCAGCTCGAGCTTCTGCAGGATCGCCGCCGCGTGCCCGGTCAGCACCTCGAGCAATTCGTAGGACTTCTCCGGGTGCACGATCTGCACCAGCTCCACCTTGTCGAACTGGTGCTGGCGAATCATGCCGCGCGTGTCCTTGCCGTAGGAGCCCGCCTCGGAGCGGAAGCACGGCGTGTGGCAGACGAATTTCAGCGGCAGCTTCTCGAGCGGCAGGATCTCGTCCCTGACGAGGTTGGTCACCGGCACTTCGGCGGTCGGGATCAGGAACCACTTCTCGTCGCCGTGCGGCACTGCGAACAGGTCCTGCTCGAACTTCGGCAGCTGCCCGGTGCCGAAGGCGCTCGCCGCGTTCACCATGTACGGCGCGTAGACCTCGGTGTAGCCGTGGTCGCGCGTGTGCACGTCGAGCATGAACTGGGCGATCGCGCGGTGCAGCCGCGCCACCGCACCTCGCATGACGACGAAGCGCGCGCCGGTGATCTTCGCCGCGGCGGTGAAGTCGAGGCCGCCGAGCGCCTCGCCGACGTCGACGTGGTCCTTGACCGGAAAGTCGAACTTGCGCGGCGCGCCCCAGCGGCGCTCCTCGCGGTTGTCCTCGGCCGAGGCGCCGACCGGCACCGACTCGTGCGGAATGTTGGGAATGCGCGCGAGGAAGTCCTGCAGGCCCGCCTGCAGCTTTTCCAGCCCCTCGCCCGACTGGTCGAGCGCCGCCTTCAGCTTCTCGCCCTGGGCAATCAGCTCGCCGGCGTCGATGCCGTTTTTCTTCGCCTGGCCGATGTCCTTGGCGAGCTTGTTGCGCAGCGCCTGCGCCTGCTCGACGGCGGTCTGCAGCTTCTTGCGCGCGTCCTCGAAGCCCTGGAATTGCGTCACGTCGAGCACGCCCGGGCCGCGCGTCGCCAGGCGCTTCGCCACCGCTTCGGGGTCCTTGCGCAGGAGCTGGATGTCGATCATTTCCTCTTCAGCTCGTCCAGTTTCTCGCGGATCTTCGCCTCCAGGCCGCGATCGGTCGGCTTGTACCACTCGGGGACTTCCATCCCTTCGGGAAAATAGCGCTGTCCGGCCGAGTAGGCGCCCGCCTCATCGTGGGCATAGCGATAACCCTTGCCGTAACCGAGATCCTTCATGAGGCGGGTGGGCGCGTTCCTGATGTGCAGCGGCACCGGGCGGGTGCCGTCCCTGGCGACGAAATCGCGGGCCGCATTATAGGCTTCGTAGATCGCGTTCGACTTCGCCGCCACCGCGAGGTAGATCACCGCCTCGGCGAGCGCGAGCTCGCCCTCGGGGCTGCCGAGCCGCTCGTAGGTCTCGCAGGCATCGAGGCACAGGCGAAGCGCCCTGGGATCGGCGAGGCCGATGTCCTCGACCGCCATGCGCACCACGCGCCGGCCGATGTAGAGCGGATCCGTGCCGCCGTCCAGCATGCGCACCAGCCAGTAGAGCGCGGCGTCGGCATCCGAGCCGCGCACCGACTTGTGCAGCGCCGAGATCTGGTCGTAGAACTGTTCGCCGCCCTTGTCGAAGCGGCGCAGGTTCTTGGCGAGCGTCTGCTCGACGAACGCGCCGTCGATGCTCTTCGTGCCCGTGTTGGCGAGGATTTCCACGGCGTTCAGGAGCCGGCGCGCATCGCCGTCGGCGAAGCCGATGAGGCGGTCTTTCGCTCCCTGATCGAATTTCAACCCCGCCCGGTCCAGCAGCTTCGAAAGGTCTTCGGCACCCAGGGGCTCCAGCACATAGACCGCAGCCCGGGAAAGCAGCGCGCTGTTGACCTCGAACGACGGGTTCTCGGTCGTCGCGCCGATGAACGTCACCAGGCCGCGCTCCACGAAAGGCAGGAAGGCGTCCTGCTGCGCCTTGTTGAAGCGGTGCACCTCGTCGACGAACAGGATGGTGTGGCGCCCGGAATGCTCGAGCTCGGTCTCGGCCGTCTGCAGCGCTTCGCGGATGTCCTTGACGCCGCTGAACACGGCCGAAAGGGCGATGAACTGGGCGTCGAACGCCTTCGCCATCAGGCGCGCGAGCGTGGTCTTGCCCGAGCCCGGCGGGCCCCAGAGGATCATCGAGTGCGGCTTGCGCGACTCGAAGGCGAGGCGCAGCGGCTTGCCCTGCCCGAGCAGGTGGCTCTGCCCGACCACCTCGTCGATCGTCTTCGGCCGCAGCCGCTCGGCGAGCGGCGCGGCAGGCTCGACCTTGAACAGGTCGTTCACTTCGAGCCCCTCATTTCTCCCCTAGTACGTCGGCACCCTTCGGTGCCTCAAAACGGAACTCCTTGGCGTCGACCTTGGCGTTCGCTTCGAGGGCAGTGAAGCGCAGGATCGTGGTCTGTCCGAAGTTGTCGGTGAGCTCCATCGCCTGCAGGCCGGCGGCGTTGAAGCCCATGCGGATCTTCTCGAACCCGGCCTCGCGGTCCTTCGGCTTCGCGTCGAGCCATTCCAGGCCGTCCTTGGCGCCGGCATCGGCGAGCTCGAACGCATTCTCGACGTCGGTCGAGCCGGCGAGCAGCGCCGCGGGCGTCGAGCCGAGCGCGCGCGCGAGCTTGCGCACCGTCACCTGGGCGAGGCCGCGGTCGTAGATCCAGACGCGATCGCCGTCGCCGACGATCACCTGGTCGACCGGCTTGTCGTAGACCCAGCGGAACTTGCCGGGCCGCTGGAAGGCGAAGCTGCCCTTCGACTCCTGGCTCAGGCGGCGGTCGCGGTCGTAGACCTTCTGCTCGAAGCTGCCGCGCGCGGTCTGCGTGCCCTTGGCGAACGCCTTGAAGCGCTCGATCGCCGCAGCGTGCGCGCCGATGGCGAGACCAAAGAGCATGATTCCCGTGAGAAAACGATGCATGCGACAGCCTACTCGGCTTTCGCCGGCACCAATACCTCGCGGTTGCCGTTGGACTGCATCGGCGAGACCATGCCGGCCCGCTCCATGTCCTCGATGAGGCGCGCGGCGCGGTTGTAGCCGATGCGCAGGTGGCGCTGCACCAGCGAGATCGAGGGCCGGCGGGTGCGCAGCACGATCTCGACCGCCTGGTCGTAAAGCGGGTCCTTCTCGCCCGCCGGCACGTCGCCCTCCGCGCCGCCGGCGCCGTCCATGGCCTCGGGCGGCTCCAGCACCTCGGTCATGTACTCCGGCTTGGCGAGCGAGCGCAGGTGCTCGGCGACGTTGTGCACCTCGTGGTCGGCGACGAACGCGCCGTGCACGCGCTGCGGCAGCCCGGTACCCGGCGGCAGGTAGAGCATGTCGCCGGATCCCAGCAGCGCCTCGGCGCCCGACTGGTCGAGGATGGTGCGCGAATCGATCTTCGACGACACCTGAAAGCCGATGCGCGCCGGGATGTTGGCCTTGATCAGGCCGGTGATCACGTCGACCGACGGCCGCTGCGTCGCAAGGATGAGGTGGATGCCGGCGGCGCGCGCTTTCTGGGCGAGGCGCGCGATCAGCTCCTCGACCTTCTTGCCGACCACCATCATCAGGTCGGCGAGCTCGTCGATGACCAGGACGATGTTCGGCATCGGCGTCAGCGCCTGCGGGTTGCCGGTGTCGAGCGCGAACGGATCCTCGATCTTGCGCTCGGTCACCTTGTGGTTGTAGCCGGACAGGTTCCTCGCGCCGACGAAGTTGAGCAGCTTGTAGCGCCGCTCCATCTCGGCGACGCACCAGGTGAGCGCGTTCACCGCCTGCTTCATGTCGATCACGACCGGCGCAAGCAGGTGCGGGATGTCGGCGTACACCGAGAGCTCCAGCATCTTCGGGTCGATCATGATCAGCCGGATGGTCTTCGGCTCGGCCTTGTAGAGCAGCGACAGGATCATCGCGTTCAGCGCCACCGACTTGCCCGAGCCGGTGGTACCGGCCACCAGCAGGTGCGGCATCTTCCCCAGGTCGACCACCACCGGATTGCCGGCGATGTCCTTGCCGAGCGCCAGTGCGAGCGGCGAGTTGAGCGAGTGGTAGGCCTCGGAGCCGAGGATTTCCGAGAGGCGCACCGTCTGGCGGTTGGGATTGGGGATTTCCAGGCCCATGCACGACTTGCCGGGAATCGTCTCCACCACGCGGATCGACTGCACCGACAGCGCGCGGGCGAGGTCCTTCACCAGGTTGACGATCTGGCTGCCCTTCACGCCGACCGCGGGCTCGATCTCGTAGCGCGTGATCACCGGGCCGGGATAGGCGGCGAGCACTTTCACCGAAACGCCGAAATCGGAGAGCTTCTTCTCGATCAGGCGCGAGGTGAATTCCAGCGTCTCCGCGCTCACCAGCTCGGCGCTCTCGTGCTTCGCGTCGTCGAGCAGCTTGAGCGGCGGCAGCGGCGTGTCGGGAAGCTCCTCGAACAGCCTCGCCTGCTTCTCCTTCTGCACCCGCACCGACTTCTTGATCTCGACCACCGGCGGCTCGATGCGCAGCGGCGGATGGTCCTCCTCGCGCCGCTTCTCGCTCTCGACCACCAGGCTGCGCTCCTCGCGCGCCAGGTCGCCCAGCCTGCGGTCCCGGCGCCGCTCCCAGGCTTGCAGCGCGAGGTCGTAGCCGGCCTCCAGGCCGCGCCCGACCAGCTCCGAGATCGCGAGCCAGGAAATGCCGGTGAACAGGCTGAAGCCGACCGCCGCCGCGGTGAGGAGAAGCAGCGTCCCGCCGGTGAAGCCGAGCCCCGTCGCCGCCGCGCGGCCGGCCACGTCGCCGATGATGCCGCCGTGCACGGAGGGCAGCGTGGCGCTGATCGAGGCGAAGCGCAGGCTTTCGAGCGCCGCGCTGGCCGCCAGCAGCACGGCGAAGCCGATCAGGGAAACCACGAGCGGCCGGCGCTCGATGCGCCGGTAGCCCCAGAACGCGACGTAGCCCGAGAGCGCCACCCACCAGTAGGCGGAGATGCCGAACAGGTAGAGGAGCAGGTTCGAGACCCAGGCGCCGACCACGCCGCCGGCGTTGCGCACCACGCCCCCGGTGGAGCTGTAGGACCAGCTCGGGTCGTCGCGGTGGAAGGTGAGGAAGATCAGCAGCAGGTAGACGGCGAGCGCGAGCAGCACCAGCCATTTCGCTTCGCGCAGCAGTCCGACGAGCTTCGCAGGGAGAGGAGCGCTGGCTTTGTCGGCCGCGGCCAGGATCACTACTCCGGCAGCATGATGGTGTCGCGCAGGACGATGGTCGAGCCGCGCATCTCGATGTAGCCGCCGGTCTGCAGGTCCTTCATCACCCGGCTCACCAT
>DATNCP010000021.1:0-13982 GCA_035607175.1 Burkholderiales bacterium | reverse complement strand
GGTCGAGTGGATCGACTACAAGGACATCGAGGTCCTCAAGGACTTCGTCAACGAGACCGGCAAGATCATCCCGGCGCGCATCACCGGCACGTCGGCGGGCTACCAGCGCCAGCTGTCGGACGCGATCAAGCGCGCGCGCTTCCTTGCCCTCATGACTTACACGGATCTGCACTGATGCAAGTCATTCTCATGGAAAAAGTCGCCAACTTGGGTGAGCTTGGCGACGTCGTGAAAGTCAAAGACGGCTACGCCCGCAACTTCCTCATCCCGCACGGCAAGGCGAAGCGCGCCACGCCCGACAACCTGAAGGCGTTCGAATCGCGCCGCGCCGAGCTCGAAAAGGCGCAGGCCGACATCCTCGCCAAGGCGCAGGAGCGCGGCTCGAAGCTCGACGGCCTGACGGTCCAGATCACGCAGAAGGCGGGCCCCGACGGCCGCCTGTTCGGCTCGGTCACCAACTACGACATCGTCGAGGCGCTGAAGAAGCAGGGCCACGAGGTCGAGCGGGCCAACATCCGCATGCCCCAGGGCCCGCTGAAGCAGGTCGGCGAATACCCGCTGCAGATCGGGCTGCACACCGATGTGACCGTCACGGTGAAGGTTGCGGTGCTGGGCGAGCAGTAACCCCGCTGCAACCCGCAAAAAGGCCGCGCGAGCGGCCTTTTTTTCGCCGCCGTATACTGTATATCGGTACAGGCAGGGTGTGCATGAAAACAACAGGCCAGCCGAAAGTCGCGCGCGCGGGTGTCAAGCGAATGATTTTTTCCGCGTACACGCTCGTCCACACCTTATCGACACGGTATCCACAGGGTAATCCACAGGCGGACCGGCCCCATGCCCCGCGTGCTCACTTTTGAATCACCCGGGCGCGCGCTTTTCGCTCGCGGCGTTTTCGTTTCGACCTATCAAATGAACCGCGAGGCCGCGGTCCTATGATGCGCGCGGGGAGGTCTCCAAGAAAATGGCGTTAGCACAGCCCGTCGCGCGCGAGGATGCGCAGCTCGTCGCACTGAAGGTCCCACCGCACTCGGTCGAGGCGGAGCAGTCGCTGCTCGGCGGACTGCTGCTCGACAACGATTCCTTCGACCGGGTCGCCGACGTCGTCTCGGGCGACGATTTCTACCGCGACGACCACCGCCGCATCTGGCGCCACATCGCCCGGCTGATCGAAGCCAACCGTCCCGCCGACCTGGTGACCGTGGCCGAGGCGATCGAGGCGAGCGAGGACAAGGACAAGACCGGCGGCGCGCAGTACATCGCCTCGCTGGCGCAGAACACCCCGACCTCGCTCCACATCCGCCGCTATGCGGAGCTGGTCCGCGAGCGCGCGGTGCAGCGGCGGCTCGCCCAGGTGGCGACCGAGATCGCGGAGAGCGCGCTCGCGCCGGCCGGCAAGGAGGTCGGGCTGCTGCTCGACGAGGCGGAATCGAAGATTTTCCAGATCGCCGAATCCGGCGCCCGCCATGACCAGGGGCTGCTCGGGATCAAGCCGGTGCTGGCCAAGGTCTTCGAGAGGATCGACCACCTCTACCACCGCGACAACGCCTCCGACGTTACGGGCGTGCCGACCGGCTACACCAAGATCGACGAGATGACCTCGGGGTTGCAGGGCGGGGACCTGATCATCATCGCCGGCCGTCCGAGCATGGGCAAGACGGCGCTGGCGCTCAACTTCGCGCAGTACATCGCGGTCGACAGCGGCCTGCCGGTGGCGATCTTCAGCATGGAAATGAGCAGCACCCAGCTCGCGCAGAGGATGCTCGGCTCGATCGCGCGCGTCGACCAGCACAAGATGCGCACCGGACGGCTGAACGACAAGGAATGGAGCGAGCTGTCCGACGCGATGGGCAAGCTGCACGAGACGCCGATCTACATCGACGAGGCCGGTGCCCTGACCGCGCTCGAGGTGCGCGCCCGGGCGCGAAGGCTGAAGCGCCAGTACTCCAAGCTCGGCCTGATCGTGATCGACTACCTGCAGCTCATGTCGGCGTCGACGCAGGGCGAGAACCGCGCCACCGAGATCTCCGAGATCTCGCGCTCGCTGAAGGCCATGGCCAAGGAGCTCGACGTGCCGGTGGTGGCGCTATCGCAGCTGAACCGCGCCCTCGAGCAGCGGCCGAACAAGCGGCCGCAGATGGCCGACCTGCGCGAGTCGGGCGCGATCGAGCAGGACGCGGACGTCATCCTGGCGATCTACCGCGACGAGGTCTACAACAACGACACGCCGGACAAGGGCATCGCCGAGATCAACATCCTCAAGCAGAGGAACGGCCCGATCGGCTCGGTGAAGCTGACCTTCCTCGGCCAGTTCACCCGCTTCGAGAACTACGCCGACCCCGGCACGTACTAGCCGCTACCCATAGCCGGCTGCTACTTGCGGGTCGCGCTCCAGCGGCCTTCCTGGCCCTTGGCGTCGCGGAACGTGCCTTCCATGCGCTTGCCGTCGACCTTGCCGCTGAACTCGCGCCGCTGGCCGCTCTGGTCGACGTAGGCGAAGGCGATATCGGAGCCGCGCAGGCGCGCCTCGCGCAGGCCGCCCTGAAGCGCTTTCGAGAAGTTCACCCCGCCGGTGATTTTCTGGAAGGTCTGCTCGATGACGATCTCGGCTCTCTGGCCGCCGGCCTCGAGGCTCCAGTTGCCGCCGATCTGCGCCGGCACCACCCAGAAGTAGGCCCTGCGGCCGTCCATCGTGGAGATCTCGTCGGCTTCCCAGTCCTCCATCGTGAACGAGTGCGAGACGACGCGCGTGCCGGGCTTCATCGACAGGATCTGCGGCCGCAGCTTCATGTTGAGCGTCGGCAGCAGGTAGAGCGTGATCACGGTCGCCTTGCTGAAATCGGTGACGAAAATGTCGGCCTGGCGGATCATCGCCTTGCCCGGGCCGACGCCGGCGACGCCCGCGGCCTGCGCGCGCTCGTTGGCGTACTTCGCCATGTCGGGGTTGTATTCGATGCCGGTGGCGACCGCGCCGCGCTTCGCGGCGGCGATCGCGATCTTGCCGTCGCCGGCGCCGAGGTCGAAGTGGATGTCGCCCGGCCCGAGCTGCGCCATGGTGAGCATGCGGTCGACGACTTCGTCGGGGGTCGGCACCCAGATCACGTCCTTGCCGGCCTGGCCGACGTGGGGTTCGAATTTCTGCGCATAGACGGGTGTGGCGACGGCGAGCGCGAGGACAAGCAGGAGACGGAGCACGGTCATGGGTTCCTCAGAGGAAGAGCGCGGGAATTTAGCAGAAAGGCCAGCCGCGCTGGCGAAACACCAGCGCGGCTTGCTTATTCCTGACTGTCAGAGCGCTTCGGCGGCGTGGTCGGCGAGGCGCGAGCGCTCGCCGCGGGCGAGCGTCACGTGCCCCGAGTGGGACCAGCCCTTCATCCGGTCGACGACGTAGGAGAGGCCCGAGCTGCCCTCGGTGAGGTAGGGCGTGTCGATCTGCGCGATGTTGCCCAGGCAGACCACCTTGGTCCCCGGCCCGGCGCGCGTCACCAGCGTCTTCATCTGCTTCGGCGTCAGGTTCTGCGCCTCGTCGATGATCAGCCACTTGTTGACGAAGGTGCGGCCGCGCATGAAGTTGAGCGACTTCACCTTGATCCGCGACCTGACGAGATCCCGAGTCGCGGCGCGCCCCCATTCGCCGCCCGACTCGTCGGTGGCGTTGAGGATGTCGAGGTTGTCCTCGAGCGCGCCCATCCACGGCGTCATCTTCTCCTCCTCGGTGCCGGGCAGGAAGCCGATGTCCTCGCCGATCGGGACGGTGACGCGCGTCATGATGATCTCGGAGTAGCGCTTGTCGTCGAGCACCTGCGTCAGGCCCGCGGCGAGCGCGAGCAGCGTCTTGCCGGTGCCGGCCTGCCCGAGCAGGGTGACGAAATCCACCGCCGGGTTCATCAGCAGGTTGAGGGCGAAGTTCTGCTCGCGGTTGCGCGCCGTGATGCCCCACACCTCGTTCTTCGTGTGGGTGTAGTCCTTCAGCGTCTCGAGCACCGCGACGCGGCCCTCGGCCTCCCTGACCACCGTGTACAGCGGCCGGTCGCCGCTCTCGTCGTAGACGAACTCGTTGACGTGCAGCTTCGGCACCAGCGGGCCGCGCACGCGGTAGTAGGTGTGGCCGTCCTTCTTCCACGACTCCATGTCCTTGCCGTGCGTGTTCCAGAAATCCTTCGGCAGCGGGCGCACGCCGGTGTAGAGGAGGTCGGCGTCCTCGAGCACCTTGTCGTTGAAGTAGTCCTCGGCGGCGAGCCCCAGCGCGCGCGCCTTGATGCGCATGTTGATGTCCTTCGACACCAGCACGACCTGGCGATCGGGCTCCTGCTCCTGCAGGTAGCGCACCACCGAAAGGATCTGGTTGTCGGTCTTGCCCGAGGCGAGCGTCGCGGGCAGCTTGCCGTTGATCGCCTCGGTCTGCAGGAACAGGCGGCCTTTCGAATGCTGGCCGTCGCGGGTCTTGAGGGCGAGCCCGGCCTTGATGTCGCCGACCACGATCTCGTCGAGGAAGCGGCTCGCCTGGCGGGCGTTGCGCGAAACGTCCGACAGGCCGCGCTTGTGGCTGTCGAGCTCCTCGAGCGTGGCGATCGGCAGGTAGAGGTCGTGCTCCTCGAAGCGGAACAGGCTCGTGGGGTCGTGCATCAGGACGTTGGTGTCCAGCACGAACAGCTTCTTCACTTTGGTTTTTCGGCGGGGCTTGGTCACGTCGGCGGAGGAATGCGGTGCTGATTCTGCGGCGAGGCTTTCGACATCATAGGGCTTTAGCAAAGTTCAATACCTCCTGGATGTGGCCCGGCACCTTGACCCCGCGCCATTCGCGCGCCAGCACCCCCTTGCCGTCGACGACGAAGGTGCTGCGCTCGATGCCGCGGACTTTCTTCCCGTACATGTTCTTCATCTTCATGACGCCGAACTGCCGGCAGAGCGCCTCGTCGGCGTCCGACAGCAGCTCGAACGGGAACTTCATCTTCGCCTTGAAGCCCTCGTGCGACTTCATCGAGTCGCGCGAGACGCCATAGATGTCGACGCCCGCCTTCTGGAAGTCCTTGAAGGCGTCGCGGAAATCGGCGCCCTGCTGGGTGCAGCCGGGGGTGTTGTCGCGGGGGTAGAAGTACAGGACCAGCTTGCGGCCGCGCTGGTCGGCGAGTCGGAAGGTGCTGCCGCCGGTAGAGGGAAGGCTGAAGTCCTTGACCGGCTTGCCTACGGTTTCCAGAGTTTCTAGAGCCTCTTTAGCAATTCACCGTAACGCTTTCAGTAAACATGTTTTTTCCTGCGGCTGCAAGCGTGGCGATTAGAGGCCTGAAATCAAAGGCCTTTCCAGAAGCGCCGCAATTCCGCAACCAGCTCGTCGGGCTTTTCCTCCGGAATGAAGTGGCCGCACTGCAGCGCGCGGCCGCGCACGTCGCTCGCTACCTCGCGCCAGTCGGCGAGGCAGTCGAACAGCGCTGCGATCACGCCCTGCCGGCCCCAGAGCGCCAGCACCGGCATGCGCAATTTCTTCTTCAGGTCCTGGCGATCGTGCACCAGGTCGATGGTGGCCGAGGCGCGGTAGTCCTCGCAGCTGCCATGGATGGTGCGCGGGTCGCGAAAGCAGCGCGCGTATTGCGCCACCGCTCGCGGGTCGAAGCGCTTCAGCTTCGACGGGCCCCGGCCGATGCGGCCGAGGATGTACTTGACGCCCATCGACGCCACCATGGTCTCCGGCAGCGGCGCCTGCTGGACGAGGAAGAACCAGTGGTAGTACGCCTTGGCAAACGAGAAGTTCGTGCCCTGGTACATCTTCAGCGTCGGCGAGATGTCGAGCACCGCGAGCGAGCGCACCCGACGGCCGTGGTCGCGCGCCAGGCGGTGGCCGACGCGTCCGCCGCGATCGTGGCCGACGACGTGGAAAGCGATGTAGCCGAGCGACTCCATCACCTCGACCATGTCGAGCGCCATAGCGCGCTTGGAGTAGTTCGAATGGCCAGGCAGCCCCTTCGGCTTCGACGAATCGCCGTAGCCGCGCAGGTCGGGGCAGACGAGGGTGTAATCGCGCGCGAGCTTGCGCGCCACCTTGTGCCAGAGCGCGTGGGTCTGCGGGTAGCCGTGCAGCAGGAGCACCGGCGGACCTTCGCCGCCGACCTCAAGGTTGATGGTCGCGCCGCTGGTCTTGATGCGGCGTTTCTCGAACCCCGGGAAGAGGGCGCTCACCCCTGCAGCGCCAGGGTCCCGGAACGGCCCGGGACGCTGCCGAGAACGACTTCGTGACGCGGCAGATGGGCGACGTCGAGCGATGCGTGGAGCGACTTCAGGCTGACCAGCTCGTAGCCCTGCCCGCGCCAGCCGGCGAGCAGCGTGGCGAAGATACCGTGCCAATTGCCGCCCTCGAGCTCGGCGTGCGCGGTGAAGACATGGTTGGCAGGCGTCGCTGTCAGTCCGAGGATGTGAGAGGCCACGTCTTCGTGAACCCCGACAACTTCATCCAGCGTCGGCAGCGTGGTCGGCAGTTGAGGGCAGCCGATGGCGACGCCGTCCCAGAGCGGGCGGAACGGCCCGTTGCCGCGGGTATCCGAAGCGTAGGCAAAATGCCGCTCTTCGAACCACGCGGCGTGACGGTTGAGTTGCCAGCCGGCGGCACCGTGCACCACGGCATCGACGCCGAATATCTCCCTGAAACGGTCGTAGGCCTTCTGCATCTCCCGGTCGGTCCAGTCGGCGTCCTTGCGCGAGACGTTGTCCTGCCAGCGGACGTGGTCCCAGCAGTGCACGCCGACTTCGAAGCCCGCGGCCTTCACCGCGCGCAGCTCGTCGCGGCAGCGCCGGCCGATGTCCGGGCCCGGCAGCAGCGTGCCGTAGAGGAGGGTGCGCAGGCCGTAGTGCTCGAGCACCGAGGTCCTTTTCACTTTCGAGAAGAATCCCGGCCGGAAAGCGCGGCGGATGGCGCGGCCGGTATGGTCGGGTCCCAGGGAGAAGAGGAAAGTCGCGCCGGCTTCGTGCAGCTGCAGGAGTCGAACCAGCCGCGGCACCCCTTCGCGCGTGCCGCGATGGGTGTCGACATCGATCTTCAGCGCCAGCTTCACTTCACCAGATGTCTTGCTTCGGCGACGTGCGTCCGGTAGGCGTCGTAGATGCGCCGCAGCGCCTCCTTCATCGCGACGCGCGGCCGCCAGTGGAGCTCGCGGCGGGTGTTCTCGATCTTCGGCACGCGGTTCTGCATGTCCTGGTAGCCGCGGCCGTAGTACTTGTCGGCGCTGGTCCTGACGATCCGCACCTTCTTCGCCGCCGTGCGGTACTCGGGATACTCGAGCGCGAGCTTCACCATCGACTCCGCCAGCTCGCGCACCGACACGTTGTTCTTCGGGTTGCCGATGTTGTAGATCTTGCGCGAGGCGATGCCGTTCCTGTTGGCGATGATCGCCATCAGCGCGTCGATGCCGTCGTCGATGTAGGTGAAGGCGCGCTTCTGCCGCCCGCCGTCGACCAGCTGGATCTTCTCGCCGCGCACGATGTGGCCGAAGAACTGCGTCACCACGCGCGAGCTGCCCTCCTTCGGCGTGTTGATCGAGTCGAGGCCCGAGCCGATCCAATTGAACGGGCGGAACAGCGTGAAGTCCAGCCCCTGCTGGTCGCCATAGGCCCAGATGACGCGGTCCATGAGCTGCTTCGAGCAGGCATAGATCCAGCGCTGGCGGTTGATCGGCCCGTAGACGAGCGGCGAATTCTCCGGATCGAACTCGCGGTCGGGCGACATGCCGTAGACCTCGGAGGTCGACGGGAACACCAGGCGCTTGCCGTGGCGCACGGCGGCGCGCACGATCGGCAGGTTGGCCTCGAAGTCGAGCTCGAACACGCGCAGCGGCTGCTTGACGTAGGTCGCGGGGGTGGCGATCGCCACCAGCGGCAGCACCGTGTCGCACTTGCGCACGTGGTACTCGATCCACTCGCGGTTGATGGTGATGTCGCCCTCGAAGAACTTGAAGCGGCGCTCGCCCATCAGGTCGTCGACGCGGTCGGCCTGCATGTCCATGCCGTAGACCTCCCAGTCGGTGGTCTCCAGCACGCGCTTGGACAGGTGGTGGCCGATGAAGCCGTTGACGCCGAGGATCAGGATCTTCTTCATTTGCTTTCTTGGACTTCGAGGAGGCGCAGGACTTTACCATCGCCGCAGGCCGCGAACCATTCGCCGTTCTCCTGGTAGGGCCCAACGGTGCCGGCGGGTGGTTTTTTCTTCCCCTCCAGTTTTGTCTTGTTGATTTTCAGGGAACCGGAAAAGGCGCCGGGGAAGGGCGGCGCCACGGCGCGCACCAGGTCGTGGATCTCCCGGGCGCTCTTCGACCAGTCGATGCGGCCATCCTCGGGGCGGCGCCGGCCGTAATAGCTGCCTTTCGAGAGATCGTTGGGGCGCAGCTTCGCTTTGCCAACGACAAGATCCTTTATGGAGCGACGAAGGACCTGTTCCGCAGCGTCCGTCATCTTGTGGAACACCTCGACCGCGGTCTCGTCGGGACCGATCGGCACCGCCTGCTGGTCGACGATGCGCCCGGCGTCGGGCTTCTCGACCATCTCGTGGAGGGTGACGCCGGTCTGGGTCTCGCCCTTCAGGATTGCCCAGTTGAGTGGCGCCCGGCCGCGGAACTTCGGCAGCAGCGAGCCGTGCATGTTGAACGCGCCGAGCCGCGCTTTTGTCAGCAGCGACATGGGCAGCATGTTGCGGTAGTAGAACGAGAAGATCAGATCAGGACTGCCGATATCCGTCGGCGGATCCGTGACGACGCGAAGGTGTTTCTGCCTTGCGAAGTCGAAAACGCTGGCGTACCAGCGGGTCTCGCTGGGATCGTCCCTGTGCGTGACGACGAGCGCCACCTCGACGCCGGCGTCGAGGAGGACGGCGAGACCGCGAACGCCTATGTCCCCGTAGCCGAAGACGACCGCTTGGCTTCCCAGGGTTGTTCCTTTTCAAGCACGGCCTGCACCAGCCAGCGCGGCCGCTCGCGGACCTGCTGGTAGATGCGGCCGACGTACTCGCCGACCAGCCCCAGGCCGAAGAGGACGATGCCGGTGAGGAAGAACTGCAGGATGTCGCGATCCCAGAAGATCTCCAGCACCGGCGCGCCCGCGAGCGTGCGCTCGATCATCACCACGAGGTAGACCAGCACCGAGGCGATCGCGATCAGGATGCCGAAGATGGAGAACATCTGCAGCGGCACGACCGAGAAGCCGGTGACCAGGTCGAAATTGAGGCGGATCAGGCGGTAGACCGAATACTTCGACTCGCCGGCGGCGCGCGGCTCGTGCGCCACCTCGATCTCGGCGGGACTGTGCGCGAAGCTATACGCGAGCGCCGGGATGAAGGTGCTCACCTCCCGGCAGGCGTTGATCGCGTCGACGATGCCGCGGCTGTAGGCGCGCAGCATGCAGCCCTGGTCGCTCATGTGGATGCGCGTGATGCGCGCGCGCACCGCGTTCATGGCGCGCGAGCCGAGGCGGCGGAAGGCGTTGTCGTGGCGCTCGCTGCGCACGCCGCCGACGTAGTCGAAGCCCTGGTCCATCTTCGCCAGCAGCCTGGCGATCTCCTCCGGCGGGTTCTGCAGGTCGGCGTCGAGCGTAACCACGCGCTCGCCGCGCGTGCGCTCGAAGCCGGCGAGGATCGCCATGTGCTGGCCGAAGTTGCCGTTCAGCAGGATGACGCGCGTCGTGTCGGGCCGGCGCGCGAACTGCTCGCGCAGGATCGCCGCCGAGCGGTCGCGGCTGCCGTCGTTGACGAAGATCACCTCGTAGGAGACGCCGAGCGCGTCGAGCGCCGGGTAGAGGCGGGCGAAGAGCGCGGCCAGCCCCGCCTCCTCGTTGTAGACCGGGATGACGACCGAGAGCGCAGTCACGGAGATGAGTTCAGGATCTTGCGGGCCGCCTCGCAGACGCGATCGACGTCGGCGTCGTGCATCGCCGGGAAGAGCGGCAGGGTCGCGATCGAGCGGCCGATGCGCTCGGCGTGCGGGAACTGTCCCTCGCGCCAGCCGAGCGAGCGATAGAGCGAGAAAAGGTGCATCGCGGGATAGTGTACGCCGACGCCGATTCCCGCCTCGCGCATGGCGGCGATGAACCGGGCGCGCGGCAACCTCGCCGGCAGGACGACCTGGAACATGTGCCAGTTCGAGTTCTCGAACTCCTCGACCGGCAGCTCGCAGCCGAGCGAGCGGTCCCAGAGCTGGAAGTAGCGCTTCGCCAGCGACCGCCGCCGCTCGGTGAAGCGCTGCAGGTGCGGCAGCTGGCCGAGGCCGATGCGCGCGGCCACATCGGTGAGGTTCGCCTTGCTGCCGGGCACGTCGCAGTCCATTCCGTCCTCGCCCGAGCGCGTGATGCCCTGCAGGCGCAGCTTCTCCGCGAGCGGGATCAATTTCTCGTCGGGCAGGACGAGCGCGCCGCCCTCCGCGGTGGTGATGTTCTTGTTGGCGTGAAAGCTGAACGAGACGAAATCGCCGAACGAGCCGATCGGCTGGCCTTTCCAGCTCGCGCCGAAGGCCTGCGCCGCGTCCTCGATGACTCTGAGGTTTTTTGCTTTCGCAATCGAATACAGCCGGTCCCGGTCGACCGGCAGCCCGGCGAGATCGACCGGGATGATGGCCTTTGTCTTTGCCGTTGGAACGATCAGGGATAGATCGATATTTCTCGTCTTCGGGTCGACATCCACGAATACCGGGCGGGCACCCACCTCCAGCACGACGTTGGCGGTGGACACCCAGGACAGCGGTGTCGTGACGACCTCGTCGCCCTGGCCGATGCCGGCGAGGCGCAGCGCGATCTCCATGGTGATCGTGCCCGAGCTGTAGGCGCGCACCGGACGGCCGCCGCAATGCTCCGACAGCGCCGCCTCGAACGCCTTCGCGTTCGGGCCGGTGGTGATCCATCCCGAGCGCAGCACCTCGCCGACGCCGGCAATGGTCGCCTCGTCGATGCTCGGCCGCGTAAACGGCAGGAAGTCGGCCATTGATCTCAGGAGCGCGCGACGATGAACACGCCGACGATGATGACACCGATGCCGGCGAGCCGCATCGGCGTCACCGTCTCGCCGAGCAGGTAGTAGGCGGCGATGGCGTTGACCACGTAGCCGATGGAGAGCATCGGGTACGCCATGCTCACCGGCACCTTGGCGAGCGCGACCACCCAGACCACGACGCTCACCACGTAGCAGGCGAGGCCGGCGAGGATGTGCGGCTCGATCGCGAGGCGCAACCCGAGCGGCGCGGCGTTGGTGCCGGCCTTGAGGAGAAGCTGCGCGCCGGCGTTGAGCAGAACGCCGGTGAGGATGAAGGCGAAGCTGGCAAGGGTCATGGCTTCCTCACGAACACGTAGCGCGCGTCGCGCGCGATCACTTTCATCGGCAGCCGCGCTGCCAGCCTGTCGAATTCGCCGCTGCCGATGAAGGCGTAGGCATCGGCCTGCGCCGGCCAGCTGCGCTCGAATTCCTCCACCGTCGGCAGGAACAGGCTGCGGTCCCAGTCGATCGCGACGCCGAGCTCATCCCGGTAGGCGACCATGGTCACCGTCCGCCGCAGGTACCAGGGCAGGGTGTGGTCGTAGGTATCGACCGCGTAGACCGGCACATTGGCGGGCGGCTTCGGCTCGACCGAGGCGATGAGCGCCGCAGCGGAAAAGCGCTCGGAGATCGTGCCGTGGCCGATGATCGCGAGCTGCGTGGCGAGAAAACCGGCCGCCGCCAGCGCGATGACGGCATGCTTTTTCGTGAGCAGAGAGGCGACCCCGAGTATTGCGGCGACCGCGCCCGCGGCAGCGAGCCAGGGCACGTACGTCGCATAAGCGGTACCGCCCTTCCCGGGCAGGATGGCGGCCGCCGCGACGCCGACCGCGACGACGATCGCGCCCTGGGCGAGCACCAGCCTGCGGTCCGCCTCCGCGAGGTATCGGCCGGCGAGCAGTGCGAGCGCCGGGAACGCGGGCAGGACATACGCCGGCAGCTTCGAGCTCGAAGCGGAGAAGAAGGCCAGCACGACGAGCGCCCAGAGGGCGAGCCAGAACGTCGCGTCGAAAGGGGGCGCGGGACTGCGCAACCCCCGCCACCACCCCACGGCCGCCGGCAGCAGCAGCGGGGCGAGGCCGAGCGCGAGCACCGGCAGGAAAAACCAGACCGGCGCCGTGCGCTGGTGCACTTCCGTGGTGAAGCGCTGGAAATGCTCCTGGATGAAGAAGAAATGCGCGAACTCGGGATTGCGCAGCGAGACGGCGACGAACCAGGGCGCCGCGATCAGCAGGAACACCACCGGCCCGCTGATCGGCCTTACTTCCCAGATCAGCTTCCAGTCGCGCTTCAGCAGGATGTAGAGCCCCAGCGTCGCGAGCGGCAGCACGATGCCGACCAGCCCCTTGCTGAGCACGGCCAATGCGCAGCATGCCCAGAACACGATCGGATAGCCCGAAGCGAGGCAGAAGACCGCGCCGGTGAGGAAGAACGTGAGGCCCATGTCGAGCGTGTTGATCTGTGCCGCGGCGACGTACACCGGGCTGCCCGCGAGCACCGCGGCGCCGAGCGTGCCCGCTGGCGGGCCGAACAGGCGGTTGCCGACGTTGAGGACGAGCAGGATGCCGGCGAAGCCCAGCAGCGCGGCCCAGAGCCTCGAGGTCCAATCCTTGATGCCCAGCGTTTCGAAGAAAAAGCCGGTCGCCCAGTACTGCAGCGGCGGCTTCTCGAAATACTTGAAGCCGTTCAGGCGCGGCGTGATCCAGTCGCCCGAGGCCACCATCTCGCGCGGGATCTCGGCGTAGCGCGCCTCGTCGGCCTTGTAGAGCGGCCGCAGGCCGAGCGTGCCGAACCACGCCGCCGCGAGGACGGCAATGAGGGCGAGCCTCACCGGAAAAGCAGAGCGGCGGCGACCTTTCGCTCTTCGGCGACGAGGATGTTGTAGGTGCGGCAGGCGGCCTGCAGGTCCATCACCTCGACGCCGATGCGCTCGCGCGCGAGCGCGGCGGTGAGGCGCGGATGCGGGAAGCGCTGCCGCGCGCCGGTGCCGAGCAGGACGATGTCGACGCCGAGGGTGGAGAAGACCTGGAAGTCTTCCGTCCGGAGCGCGTCGAAGCCGGCGACTTCCCAGTCGAGGATGCGGTCGGGGAGGACGATCGAGCTCTTCTCGCGCCGCGCGCCGTTCACCGCGACGTAGTCGTCGCCGTAGCCGGTGAAGGTGTTCGTGCCGGCGGCGACGGCCTGATGAAGTTTCACGCTAGAATTCTACAATGCGTGAATTTTCAAGGATTAAGCGTCTGCCGCCGTACGTCTTCAACATCACCAACGAGTTGAAGATGAAGGCGCGCCGCGCCGGCGACGACGTGATCGACCTGTCGATGGGCAACCCCGACGGGCCGACGCCGAAGCACATCGTCGACAAGCTGGTGGAAGCAAGCGCGCGGCCGGACACGCACGGCTACTCGGTATCGAAGGGCATCCCGCGGCTGCGCAAGGCGATCTGCTCGTGGTACGCGCGACGCTACGCAGTCGAGCTCGACGCCGACAGCGAGGCGATCGTCACCATCGGCTCGAAGGAAGGGCTCGCGCACCTGATGCTCGCCTGCCTCGAGCGCGGCGATACCGTGCTGGTGCCGAATCCCTCGTACCCGATCCATATCTACG
Organism: Burkholderiales bacterium; assembly: GCA_035607175.1. Classification (GTDB taxonomy): domain Bacteria; phylum Pseudomonadota; class Gammaproteobacteria; order Burkholderiales; family SG8-39; genus SCGC-AG-212-J23. The sequence goes on along the minus strand of DATNCP010000021.1, from coordinate 385 downwards.
GCGCGATCATCGCCGGCGCCGACATCCGCTCGGTGCGCATGACCGCCGGCGTCGACTTCTTCGCCGAGCTGGAGCGCGCGATCCGCGAGCTGACGCCGAAGCCGAAGATGCTGGTGATCGGTTTTCCCTCGAACCCGACGGCGCAGTGCGTCGACCTCTCGTTCTTCGAGAGAGTGATCGCCATCGCGAAGGAGCACGACATTCTTGTCGTGCACGACCTCGCCTACGCCGACATCGTGTTCGACGACTACCGCGCGCCGTCGATCATGCAGGTGCCGGGCGCGCGCGACGTGGCGGTCGAGTTCTTCACCATGTCGAAGAGCTACAACATGGCCGGCTGGCGCATCGGCTTCATGGTCGGCAACAAGGACCTGGTGCACGCGCT
>DATNCP010000222.1:0-33817 GCA_035607175.1 Burkholderiales bacterium | reverse complement strand
ATGTAGGTAACCAGCAGGGTTCGCGCCTCGACCTCGGCGGAAACGGGCTTGCCATTGACCTTCATGGATACTTTGAGCGTCATGCGGGGTCTCCTCGGGAAAAATATGCTAGCGCGGCGGTATCATCCCTGTCCATGCGTTTGCTGATTGTCGAAGACGACGCGCCGCTCGCCTCGGGCCTGCGGCGCATGCTGGAAGCCGAGGGCTATGCGGTCGACGTCACCGGCCGCGGCGAGGAGGCGGTGCTTGCCGCCTCGCAGGAGCGCTTCGACCTCGTCATCCTGGACATCGGCCTGCCGCAGATGGACGGCTTCGAGGTGCTGCGACGCCTGCGGGCCGCCGAGAAACCCATGCCGGTGCTGGTGCTCACGGCGCGCGACGCGGTCGACGACCGGGTGCGCGGCCTCGATCTCGGCGCCGACGACTACATGGCCAAGCCGTTCGCCATGCCCGAGCTGACGGCGCGGGTACGGGCCCTGCTGCGCCGCTCGCAGGCGCACGGCGACCCGCGCATCGTCCACGGGCCGCTGGCGATCGACACGGTGGCGCGGCGCGCCTTCCTGCGCGGCGAGCCGCTCGAGCTCGCGGCGCGGGAATGGGCGGTGCTGGAAGTCCTGCTGGCGAAGGTCGAGAAGATCGTCTCCAAGGAGGCGATCATCCAGGCGGTCGCGGGCTGGGGCGACGACCTGTCGCCCAACGCGATCGAGGTCTACATCTCGCGCCTGCGCTCCAAGCTCGAGCCGGCCGGCATCCGCATTCGCACGGTGCGCGGCTTCGGCTACATGCTGGAAGAATTCAAGGAGCCGTAGCCGTGGCGGCACGCAGCCTCCGGGCGCACCTGCTGCGCATGCTGCTGCCGCCCATCGCCGTCCTGCTCGGCCTCGGCGCGGTCATCGCCTACTACCCGTCGATCGAGCCGGCGACCGAGGCCTACGACCAGTCGCTGGTCGACATCGGCATCGCGCTCGGCTCGCACATCCGCGCCTCGGGAGGGGGCTTTCGCCTCGAGCTGCCGCCCGCGGTCGAGCAGGTCCTGCGCGCCGACCGCTACGACTCGGTGTACTACCGGGTCGGCGGGCCCGACGGCCGGCCGATCGCCGGCGATCTCGACCTGCCGGCGCCGCCCGAATCGGGGCCGGGGCTGCACTACTACGACACGAAGTACAAGGACCGCACCGTGCGCGCGGTGTCGATGCCGGCGCAGTGCGGTGCCGCGACCTGCAGCGTGGTGGTCGCCGAGACGACGGTGAAGCGCACCCGCATGGCGCGCGAGATCCTGGTGTCGAACGTGCTGCCCGAGGTGCTGATCGCGCTCGCCACGGTGGTCATCGTCTGGTTCGGCGTGAAGCGCGGCCTCGCGCCGCTGGCGCGCCTCTCCGAGGAGATCAAGGAGCGCTCGCCGCTCGACCTGCACGCGCTCGACGCCGGCCGCGCGCCGGAGGAGACGCGGCCCCTGATCGCGGCGCTGAACGGCCTGCTCGGCGAGCTCGCCGCCGCCAACCGCAACCAGCAGCGCTTTCTCGCCAACGCCGCGCACCAGCTGCGCACGCCGCTCGCCGGTCTGCAGGCGCACACCGAGCTCGCGCTGTCGCTGCCGATGCCCGACGCCTGCCGAACCCAGGTCGAGCAGGTGCATGAAGCGACGATCCGCACTGCGCGGCTGGCGAACCAGCTGCTCGCGCTGGCGCGCGCCGAGCCCGGCGGCCACACCGAGGCGCCGAGCCGCGTCGACCTGAAAGCGATGGTCGAGGGCATCGCCGACGAATGGGTGCATCGCGCGCTGCAGCGCGACCTCGACCTCGGTTTCGATCTCGCGCCGGCAAGCATGCGCGGCGACGAGTTCCTGCTGCGGGAAGCGCTCGCCAACCTGCTGCATAACGCGATCGAGTACTCGCCGCGCGGCGCGCGCGTCACGGTGCGCACCGGCGTGCGGGACGGGAAACCGTACCTCGAGGTCGAGGACGAGGGACCGGGCATCCCGGTCGAGGAGCGCACGCGGGTACTCGACCGTTTCTATCGCGTGCCGGGGACACCCGGCACCGGCAGCGGCTTGGGCCTGGCGATCGTGCGCGAGATCGCGTCGGGCCATGGCGCCAGCATCGCCATCGGCGACGGCGCGGCCGTCGCGGCTTCGTCTCGAGGGTGCCGGGTTGCGCTAACATTTCCCCATGGATAGCGTCGACATCGAAGTCCTGCGGACCGCCGAAGGCTGGCGCAAGGGCGGGCACAAGGCCGCGCTCGGCACTATCGTCAAGACCTGGGGCTCCGCGCCGCGTCCGGTGGGCGCGATGGTGGCGATCCGCGACGACGGTCAGATCGTCGGCTCGGTCTCGGGCGGCTGCGTCGAGGACGACCTCGTCGAGAAGGTGAAGGAACGGCTCGCCGCCGCGAAGAAACCGGAGCTGCTCACCTACGGCGTCACCAACGAGGAAGCGACGCGCTGGGGCCTGCCCTGCGGCGGCACGCTGCAGCTCGTGGTGGAACCGCTGACGGAGAAAAGCGGCATCGCGGAATTGCTGAAGAAAGTCGAATCGCAGCAGCTCGTCAAGCGCCGCGTCGAGATGGACAGCGGCCGCGCCACGCTCGAGCCCGGGCGCTGGCAGGACGTGCTCGAGTTCGACGGGCGCGTGCTCTCGGCCGTGCACGGGCCGCGCTGGCGGCTGGTGCTGATCGGCGCCGGGCAGCTGACCCGCTACCTCGCCGAGATGGCGCGCATGCTGGACTACCACGTGGTGGTGATCGATCCGCGCGAGGAGTACGCCGCCGGCTGGGATCTCGCCGCGGTGGCGCTCGACCGCGGCATGCCCGACGACGTGGTGCGCGAGATGAACCTCGACGGGCATAGCGCGATCGTCGCGCTCACCCACGATCCGAAGCTCGACGACCTGGCGCTGATGGAGGCGCTCAAGTCGGCGGCATTCTATGTCGGCGCGATCGGCTCGAAGAAGAACAACGATGCGCGCCGCGAGCGGCTGCGCGGTTTCGACGTGTCCGACGAGGAGATTGCGCGCCTGCGCGGGCCGGTCGGGCTCTACATCGGCTCGAAGACGCCGCCGGAAATCGCCGTCGCGATCCTCGCCGAGATGACCGCGGTGCGCCACGGCGTGAGCGAGCCGTCGTGGGCGGCGAAGCCGGAGCGGCGCTTCGACGCCTCGGCTTGCGAAGTCAAGCAAACCTGAAAATCGTCGGGCTTCTGCTGGCCGCCGGCTCGGGCAGCCGCTTCGGCTCCGACAAGCTGCGCCACGCGCTGCCGCACGGCGTGGCGATCGCCGTGCAGGCGGCGCGGCATCTGAAATCCCAGGTCGATGTCGTCGCGGTCGTCCGTCCCGGCTCGACGGAGCTCGCGCAGGCACTGAGCGGCGAAGGGTGCGAAGTCGTGATCTGCGACAACGCCGCCGAAGGCATGGGCGCGAGCCTCGCCTGCGCCGTGCTCGCGGCCGGCGGCGCCGATGCGTGGCTGGTTGCGCTCGGCGACATGCCGTACGTGCGGCCCTCGTCGATCGCCGCGGTGCGCGCCGCGCTCGAGGGCGGCGCGCCGCTCGCCGCGCCCTATTTCCACGCGCGCCGCGGCCATCCCGTCGGCATCAGCGCAAGGTTCAGGCAAGAGCTGCTTTCCCTCGGCGGCGACGAGGGTGCGAAGGCGGTTGTTTCGCTGCACAGCGCGGATCTGTTAAAAATTCCCGTCGGCGATCCCGGCGTCATTCGCGATATCGACCGTCCGGAGGACCTCGCCCCGCCGCTGCGCGTATGATTGGCGAAAAAAAGGGGCACTGAAAATCGCCGAAACCAGCGCCTGGCGCGCCATCCTGTTCGCCGACGTCTGCGACAGCACCTCGATCTACGAGACGCTGGGCGACGCGCGCGCGCTTGCGGCCATCAACCGCCTGTTCGCCGTGCTCGCCAAGAAGGTCAAGGCGGCGAAGGGCAGCGTCGTCAAGACGCTCGGCGACGGCATGGTTTGCCAGTTCGCCACGCCGGACGCGGCGTTGCGCGCGGCCTGCGACATGCAGGAGGCCGCCGTGGCAATGACCTCGCCCACGCTGCGCCGCGAACTCGCGATCAAGGTCGGCTTTACCTACGGACCGGTGGTGCCCAAGGGCGGCGACGTATTCGGCGACACGGTGAACGTCTGCTCCCGGCTGGTCGGCATCGCCAACCCGCACCAGGTACTGACCACGCAGCAGACCGTCGACGCGCTCTCACCCGGCCTGCGCAAGCGCTGCCGGACCCTGCCGCCGACCCGGGTGCGCGGCCGTGCCGCCGAAGTGGCCGCGTGCGAGGTGCTCTGGCGCGGCGACGCCGACGTCACCGAGGTCAACCTGACGCAGGAGATGCTGGTCAAGGCGGCGCAGTGGGTCCTGAAGCTGAGCTACGGCGAGGAGGTCTTCACCGTCGAGCCGAGCGAAAGCGTCAACATCGGCCGCGACAACGGCAACGGCATCGTCGTGCCGAGCCAGCACGCTTCTCGGCTGCACGCGCGCGTGTTCGGGCGCGACGGCAACTTCGTCATCGCCGACCAGTCGTCGAACGGCACCTTCGTCATGGTCGACGGCAGCACGCGCGAGATCCGCTTGCGGCGCGAGGAAACGCTGCTCGGCGAGCGCGGCGCCATCGGCCTCGGCAGCCCGACGGCGGACGCCGGCGATCACGTGCTGCAGTACCGCGTGCAGCGCCGCGGCGGCGCGAAGTAGCTAGAAGCGCAGCCCGAGCTTGGCGCCGTAGCTGTTCACCGGGCCGGTGCGATCGGCCTCGACGACGAAGTTCAACAGCAGCACCTTGACCCCGATCCCGCCGAAGACCTTGGTTTGCGAGAAGGATTCGCGCGTCAGCCCGGTGGAGCTGTGCGGCGTGCTCGCCGACCAGACCTTGCCGCCGCCGATATAGGGCGTGAACGGCCCGAAGCCCTTGGAGATCGAGGCGTCCAGGCCGGCGGTGTCGAAGTCGAGCTGGTCGACGCCGAACAGCCGGGTGAAGCTCGCGCGCACGCCGAGAGCCGGCCATGCGGTATCGCCGGAAATGACCGCCCATGAGAGCGCGCCGCCCCAGAGCGACATGCCGGTCTTCGGCACCGAGCTGTACAGGACGCTCGCGTCGAAGCTGAACGGCAGGCCCAGGCTGGCGCGAACGCTCGGCACCACCACGGTCGACGGGAAATCGGGATTGCCCGACGCGCGTTCGAACAGCTCCGGGTGCTTGAGGCGCGTGCCGGTGGCCGCGACGCCGATGTCGAAGCCGAACAAGCCCAGCGGCTCGGCCGGCGTGAGCGGCTTGTAGGACAGCGCCGCGCCGAGGTCCTCGGACATCGAGCGGAACTCCTGCTGGGTCAGCGTCTGCAGCTGGTCGATCTCGGCGAGCGCCGGCGCGCTGGCGGCGAGCAGCAACAGGGCGGCGGCGATGCGATTCGGTTTCATGCTCGATTCCCCCAAAGGTCTTTCGTGATCATGCCAGAGTTTTCTTCAAAGGCCCTTCAAGATTTCCGCGCGCTTGGCGTCGTACTCGGCTTGCGTGATCAGGCCGCCGTCGAGCATCGCCTTCAGCTTCTTCATTCGCTCGACCGGATCGCTTTCGCCCGGCGGGGCTGCGCGCGCCACCGATTTCCGCCCCTCCCGCGCTGCGAGCAGGCTGAGCGATTGGCGCAGGTCGGCTCGCACATAGTTCATCCAGCGCTCCGGAACCTTCGCCTTCTGGCCCTTGCGATCGGTCGTGCGGTCGGTGAAGCGCAGCGCTCCGTCGGCGAGGAACACCCGCAATGTCGACTCGGCGTCGTTGCCGCGAATGTGCGCGATGAACGCGCCATCCCTGTCGGCGCTGATTTCCCAGCGGCGAGCAGCGAACGCGTTGCGCGCCGTCTGCATCACCTTCTCCGGCTCGATGCCGGCGGGGATGCCGCCCAGCAGGAGCTCGCTCGGCACCTTCATCGGCTTGCTCCCGGCGAGCGGCAGCTTGCCGGCGAAGGCCGCGAGCAGGTCGGCGCGCAACCCGTCCAGCTCGGCCTGCGGCACCGCCGAGAGCGCCGGGCCTTCGTCGCGGTGCTCGCGCTGTCGCACGCCCCGCCCTCGCAGAGACTGATCGCTGAAGCGCAGCGCCCGGTCGCTGACGAAAATGCGCAGGCCGGCGTGCTCCTTCTCCGCCTCGATCGAGCTCGCATCCGCGGGAACGATGGTCCAGCCATGGGCGACCAGGACCTGGCGCGCAACATCCAGCGCCTGCCGGCGGTCGACGCCCTCGGGTAGCGACGGGACGAACACGCTCCTCTGGGCGCCTGCCGCGGAGGAAGCGGCGAGCAGCAGGGCGAAAAACGCGCCGCGGAGCGCAAGTTTCATAGCCAAAATCCTACAGGATGTTGACTGCTAAAATCAGTCATGCTCGCACCCGATCTTCTCGCCCAGTCCGATCCCGAGCTCTGGGACGCGATCCGGCTGGAGAACCAGCGGCAGGAGGACCACGTCGAGCTGATCGCCTCGGAGAACTACGTCAGCCGGCAGGTGCTGCTCGCGCAGGGCAGCCAGCTCACCAACAAGTACGCCGAGGGCTATCCCGGCAAGCGCTACTACGGCGGCTGCGAGTACGTCGACATCGCCGAGACGATCGCCATCGAGCGGGCGAAGAAGCTGTTCGGCGCGCCCTGGGCGAACGTGCAGCCGCATTCCGGCTCGCAGGCGAACCAGGCGGTCTACACCGCGGCGCTGAAGCCGGGCGACACCATCCTCGGCATGTCGCTCGCGATGGGCGGGCATCTCACGCACGGCTCCCCGGTCAACCTTTCCGGCAAGCTCTACCGCGTCGTCTCCTACGGGCTGAATGCGAAGGAAGAAATCGACTACGACGCCGCCGAGAAGATCGCGCTGGCCGAGAAGCCGAAGATGATCGTCACCGGCGCGTCGGCCTACTCGCGCGTCATCGACTGGCAGCGTTTCCGCGCCATCGCCGACAAAGCGGGCGCGCTGCTGATGGCCGACATCGCGCACTACGCCGGCCTGATCGCGGCCGGTCTCTACCCTTCTCCCATCGGCGTCGCCGATTTCGTCACCACCACCACGCACAAGACGCTGCGCGGGCCGCGCGGCGGCATGATTTTCGGCAAGGAAGAGCAGGAAAAGGCGATCAACTCTTCGATCTTCCCCGGCCTGCAGGGCGGGCCGCTGATGCACGTCATCGCCGCCAAGGCGGTGGCGCTGGGCGAGGCGCTGAAGCCGGAATTCAGGACGTATCAGAAGGCCGTTCTCGAAAACGCCAGGACCATGGCTGTCGTGCTCACCAGGCGCGGCCTGCGCATCGTCTCGGGCGGCACCGACAGCCACCTTTTCCTCGTCGACCTGCGGCCGAAGAACGTCACCGGCAAGGACGCCGAGGCGGCGCTCGGCCGGGCGCACATCACGGTGAACAAGAACGCGATCCCGAACGACCCGGAGAAGCCGATGGTGACCAGCGGCGTGCGCATCGGCTCGCCGGCGATGACGACGCGCGGCTTCCGCAAGCCCGAGGCAGAGCAGCTTGCCAATCTCATCGCCGATGTCCTCGAGCGGCCCGGCGACGCCGCGCACCTCGCGCGCGTGGCCAACGACGTGAAGGCGCTCTGCGCCAGATTCCCGGTGTACGCGTGAAGTGCCCCTTCTGCGCGTCCGAGGACACGCAGGTGGTCGATACCCGGGCCAATCTCGAGGCCAACACCGTCCGGCGCCGGCGCAAGTGCCTGAAGTGCGAGAAGCGCTTCACCACCTACGAGCGCGTCGACCTGAAGATGCCGCGCCTGGTGAAGAAGGACGGCAGCCGCACCGATTTCGACCGCGACAAGCTGCTCGGCAGCATGATGCTCGCGCTGCGCAAGCGCCCGGTCGCCACCGATGAAGTCGAGGCCGCGGTCGACCACGTGATCGAGCGCCTGCGCTCGCTCGGCGAGCGCGAGATCTCGACCAACCGCGTCGGCGACTTCGTCATGCGCGAGCTCGCCAAGCTCGACAAGATCGCCTACATCCGCTTCGCCTCGGTGTACCGCAGCTTCGAGACGCCGGATGACTTCCGCGAGGCGGTGCAGGAAGTGAAGGCCACCAAAAAACGGCGCAAGTGACCGACCTCGACCACGCCATGATGCGGCGTGCGCTCGAACTCGCCGCCAACGGGCTCTACACCACGACGCCGAATCCGCGCGTCGGCTGCGTCATCGCCAGGGGCGAGAAGGTCGTGGGCGAGGGCTGGCACGAGAAAGCCGGCGGGCCGCACGCCGAGATCGTGGCGCTCGAGAAGGCGGGCGACGCGGCGGCGGGCGCGACCCTGTACGTCAACCTCGAGCCGTGCAACCACCACGGGCGCACGCCTCCCTGCGTCGACGCCATCCTCAAGGCCAAGGTGAAGCGGGTCGTCGCGGCGATGCGGGATCCGAATCCCGAAGCGAAGGGCGGAGGAGAGCGCCTCGCCGCCGCCGGGGTCGCTTTCGAGCACGGCTCGATGGCGGAAGAGGCGCGCGAGCTCAACATCGGCTTCGTCTCGCGGGTCAGGCGGGGCCGCCCCTGGGTGCGGATGAAGATCGCGGCGACGCTCGACGGCCGTACCGCGCTCGCCGACGGGCGCTCGCAGTGGATCACGGGCGAAGAGGCGCGGCGCGACGGACACCGCTGGCGGGCGCGCGCCTGCGCGATCCTGACCGGCGCCGGCACGGTCAAGGCCGACGATCCGCGTCTCTCCGTACGCGACGTGCAGACGCCGCGCCAGCCGCTGCGCGTGGTGGTCGATAGCCGCCTCGAGATGCCGAAAGGCGCGCGCATTCTCACGGGCGACAAGATCCTCGTCTTCTCCGCTTCGCCCGGTGCCCTCCCCAACGCCGAGGTCGTTTCCATGCCGAACGCGAACGGGAAAGTCGAGCTGCAGAAGATGCTGGAAGAGCTCGCGCGCCGCGGCATCAACGAGCTGCACGTCGAGGCCGGATTCCGGCTCAACGGCTCGCTGGTGCGCGAGGGCTGCGTCGACGAATTCCTGGTCTACCTCAACCCGAGCTTCTTGGGCGACGCGGCGCAAGGCATGCTCGACCTGCCCGGGTTCGAATCGCTGGAAAAGCGGCCGAAGCTGAGACTGCTATCGGCGGAGCGCGTCGGCGACGACCTGCGCATCGTCGCGCGGCCCGCATAGCGCGGCGGCCAGCAGCTCGACCGCCACGCGCGCGCTGCGGCCATCCCGGTCGAGCTTCGGCGAGTATTCCACCAGCTCGACCGCGGCGAGCGCAGGATGCGCGGCAATACGCCCCAGCGCGAGTGCGAGCGTGCCGCTTGCGAGGCCGCCCGCCACCGGCGTGCCGACGTGGGGGACTTCCTCCGGGGTGATGACGTCGAGGTCGATGCTGATGCCGAACCGCTCGGTGCCGGCGGTGACGATGGCAAGCGCTTCGGTGAACACCGCCTCCAATCCGCGCCGCACGACTTCCTCGAAGTGGAACACGCGTACGCCCAGGCGCTCGAGACGGGCGGCTTCCTCGCGCTCGAAGCTGCGCACGCCGACGATGCAGACGTGTTCCGGCCGCAGCACTCCCGAGGCGAGGCCATAGAGCGGGTCGTCGTCCTCTCCCAGCAGCCAGGCGAGCGGCATGCCGTGCAGGCGGCCGGTATGGCTCGTCCCCGGCGTATGGCTGTCCATGTGCGCGTCGATCCAGAGCAGTCCGAGATTTCCCTCGACGGTGCGCGCCACGCCGGTCCACGTGCCGCCGGCACAGCTATGGTCGCCGCCCAGCACGCACGGCAGCCGCCCGCGCCGGCACGCATCAGCCACCGCCGATGCGAGCAGTCCGCAGAGCTTGCTGACCGCGAATTGCCTGCGCCGCTCGTTCGGCGCCGGACGCAACATCGGTCCGGGCACGCTCGGCACGCGGCACTGCTCGAGCTTCGCCGCGAGCAGCGGCGCGAGCGCCGCGGGCGCTTCGGCGCAGCCGGGGTCCGCGCCGCCAAGGCCCCATGCCGCACCGATGAGCTCGACCTGTCGTTGCATCCCTACTCGCGTTTCAGAGGACTGCTACAGCACCCGCCGAACGAGGGTAACCGCGCGCCGGTCGAATGGCTATCGCGTCTGAAAATTGCATCCGGAGCAGCGCATGACCCGAACGGCAAGGTGGCAGGACTGGACGAGCTTCGCACTCGGGTTGTGGCTCGCCGTCTCGCCCTGGATCGTCGGTTACGAGAGCGACCACGCCGCGACCGCGAACGCCGCGTTCGTCGGCGTCGCGCTCGCCCTCGGCGCGCACTTCGAAATCGGCCTGGACGAGCTATGGGCCGAATGGCTCAACCTCACCGTCGGCCTGTGGCTGCTCGCCGCGCCCTTCCTTTTCGAGTTCGGCCCGGGACCGGTCGCGACCGGCAACTGCATCATCGTCGGCTGCCTCGTCTGCTGGCTGGCGGCTTCCGCGCTCCAACTCGACAAGGACGTGGCCAGGCTGCTGCAAAAGCGCACGCCGGCCATCAGGCCCTAGACAACGCCTTTGCGGTAACCTTCCCCGCCATGTTCACGGGCATAGTGCAGGCGGTGGGGAAGATCGTGCGCGTCGCCCCCCTCGAGATCCAGTGTCCCGGCCTCGGCCTCTCCGATGTCGCGGTCGGCGACTCGATCGCCGTCCAGGGGGTGTGCCTCACCGTGACTGCGCTGACCGGCAAGGGCTTTACCGCCGACGTTTCCGCCGAGACCCTGCGCCTGACGAGCGGCCTCGACCGCCCGGGCGAGGTCAACCTGGAGAAATCCCTCGCGCTGGGCGATGCGCTCGGCGGCCATCTTGTGAGCGGCCATGTCGACGGCGTGGGCGAGGTCGTGAGCCGGGATAGCGGCGTGGTCCGCTGCCGGCTGCCGAAGGAGCTCTCGAAGTATGTGGCGCGCAAGGGCTCGATTTGCGTCGATGGCGTCAGCTTGACGGTCAACCAGATCGACGGTGATGCCTTCGAGGTGAACCTGATCCCGCACACCCTGGAAATCACGACGCTCGGCCGGCTGCAGAAGGGCAGCAAGGTGAACCTGGAAGTCGACCTCATCGCCCGCTACGTCGAAAGGATGCTGCCGCATCCGCTTTGATCCGGCGCTGCCGATCAACGCGCGCCGCGAGGAGATCTGTGCGGCGGTCGCCGCTCACCCGGTGGTGATCGTCTGCGGCGAGACCGGCTCGGGCAAGACCACGCAGCTTCCCAAGATGCTGCTGGACATGGGCCGCGGCGCGGTGACGAACATGCGCGGGCGGATCGGCCATACGCAGCCGCGGCGCATCGCGGCGCGCTCGGTGGCGGCGCGCATCGCCGAGGAGCTGGGCAGCGAGCTCGGCGGCACGGTCGGCTACAAGGTGCGCTTCCACGACAAGGTGGGGCAGCGCTCGGCGATCAAGCTGATGACCGACGGCATCCTGCTCGCCGAGACGCAGGGCGACCGCAAGCTGCGCGAATACGACTCGATCATCGTCGACGAGGCGCACGAGCGCAGCCTCAACATCGACTTTCTTCTCGGCTACCTGAAAAAGCTGGTTCTCGAACGGAACGATCTCAAGGTCGTGATTACGTCCGCGACCATCGACGCCGAGCGGTTCTCGAAGCACTTCGGCAATGCGCCGGTGATCGAGGTGTCGGGGCGGCTCTACCCGGTGGAGGTGCGCTATCGCCCGGTGGGCGGCGACGCCGAGGACACGACGCGCGACGAGGAGGAGCAGGCGCTCGCCGACGCGGTCGACGAGCTGTGCCGCGAAGGCGAGGGCGACGTGCTGGTTTTCCTGCCCGGCGAGCGCGAGATCCGAGAGGCGGGCGAGACGTTGCGCAAGAAAGGGCTGCGCGGCGTCGAGATCCTGCCGCTCTACTCGCGCCTGCCCGCGGCGGAGCAGGACCGGATCTTCCATCCCGGCAAGGCGCGCCGGGTGGTGCTCGCGACCAACGTCGCCGAGACCTCGCTCACCGTGCCGCGCGTCCGCTATGTCGTCGACGCCGGCGAGGCGCGCGTCAAGCGCTACAGCTATCGCAACAAGGTCGAGATGCTGCAGGTCGAGGCGATCTCGCAGGCGGCGGCGCAGCAGCGCGCCGGCCGCTGCGGCCGCGTCGCCGACGGCGTCTGCATCCGGCTCTATTCCGAGGAGGAGTTCAAGAAGCGCCCGGCTTACACCGACCCCGAGGTGCTGCGCTCGTCGCTCGCGGCGGTGATCCTACGCGCCAAGAGCCTCGGCCTCGGGGAGCTCGAGGAGTTCCCGTTCCTCGATCCGCCCGCGCCGCGGGCCATCGCCGACGGCTACGGCCTGCTGCAGGAGCTGAACGCGGTCGACGACGACCGCGGGCTCACCGAGATCGGCCGCGAGCTCGCGCGGCTGCCGCTCGACCCGCGCATCGGCCGGATGCTGGTCGCCGCGCGAGACGAGCGCTGCCTCGCGCAGGTGCGGATCATCGCCGCGGCGCTGTCGGTCCAGGACCCGCGCGTGCGGCCAGCGGAGAAGGCCGGCGCCGCCGACGAGCGCCACGCGCAGTTCGACGACGAGCGCTCGGACTTCCTCGCGCGCCTGAAGCTCTGGAAGCTGTTCGACGGCAAATGGGAGAAGGCCTGCCGCGAGAACTTCCTCTCGGTGCCGCGCATGCGCGAATGGCGCGACATCGAGACGCAGCTCGGCCGGACGCTCGAGGAGCTGGAATGGCCGGCTTCGTCGTCGACGGAGTACCGCAACATCCACCGCGCGCTCTGTACCGGTCTGCTCGGCAACGTGGGCATGCGCGAAGAGGCGGAGGGGAGCTACCTGGGCGCGCGCGGCATCAAGTTCTGGGTCCACCCTGGCTCGGGGGTAAAGAAACCCGGCCGCTGGGTGATGGCGGGCGAGCTGGTGGAAACGACGCGCCTCTTCGCGCGCTCGGTCGCCGCCCTCGACCCGAAGTGGCTGGAGGAGCTCGGCGGCCACCTCCTCAAGCGCGAGCGGCACGATCCCTTCTGGGACGCGCGGCGCGGGCAGGTGCTGGCGCTCGAGAGGGCGACGCTCTACGGCCTGCCGGTCTACGCCAATCGGCGCGTCAGTCACGACAACGTCGCCGAAGCGCGCGAAATCTTCATCCGCGAGGGGCTGGTGAAGGGCGAGCTCGAGACGCGCGCGCCGTTCCTCGCCCACAACCGCCGCATGGTCGCGGAGATCGAACGCCTCGAGCACAAGTCGCGCCGCCCCGACATCCTGGTCGACGAGGAGCTGATCCACGCTTTCTACGACGCGCGGCTGCCCCCCGACGTCCACTCGGCGAGCGCGCTCGAGCACTGGCGCGCGCAGGCAGAGAAGGGCAGGCCGAAGCTCCTCTTCCTCGCGCGCGAAGACCTGATGCGGCACGAGGCCGCCGGCATCACGACCGACAACTTTCCGCCGGCGCTGCAGCTCGGGGCGAACCGCCTCGCGCTCGACTATCACTTCGAGCCCGGGTCGCCGCGCGACGGGGTCACCATGACCGTGCCGCTTGCGCTCCTCAACCAAGTGCCCGCGGCGCGCTGCGAGTGGCTGGTGCCGGGCCTGCTGAAAGAGAAGGTGCGGGCGCTCGCGAAATCCATCCCGCAACGGCTGCGCCACAAGCTCGGGCCGCTGGACGAATTCGTAGCAGCGTTCTGCGCCGGGGTCCCGGCGGCGGATGTGCCGCTGACCGACGCCATCCGTCGTTTCGTTCGCCAGGAATTCAACCTCGACATCCCGGTCGACGCGCTGCGGCCGGACGCGGCGCCGCCGCACCTGCACATGAATTTCCGCGTTCTCGCCGAGGACGACCGCCAGCTCGCTATCGGCCGTGACCTTCCGGCCCTGAAGGAGGAACTGGGGAGGGAGACAGAGACCATTCTGCGGGACGAAGCAGCGATTCCCGCCGCCGAGCGTCATACCGGCTGGACCATGGGCGACCTGCCCGAGCTGATGGAGATCGAGCGCGATGGCCAGACCCTCGTCGGCTACCCGGCGCTTGTCGACGCCGAGAACGCGGTCGTGCTGCAGGTGTTCGACTCGCCGGAGAAGGCCCGCGAATTGCATCGTGCCGGCGTGCGGCGGCTCCTGGCCATCGCTTTTCGCGAGCGCATCCGTGACCTGCAGAAGACCCTCGCCAAGGACGTGAAGCTGGCGCCCCTGGCCGCCGACGCCGTCGCCGCCTCGCTCGAGCGCACGTTTCTCGCCGGCGAGACGCCGACCACGGCGAAGGAGTTCGCCCGCCGGGTCGAGGAGGGGCGCAGCCGCTTCGGCCTGATCGCGCAGGAGATCGCGCGCAGCGCGGCCGGCATCGTCGCCGAGCACGCGTCGCTGCAGAAGAAGCTCGCGGCGATGGAGAAGAACTTCCCGCAGCCGGCGGCCGACGTGCGCCAGCAGCTCGAGCGCCTGCTCGCGCCGGGATGGCTGGCCCGCCTGGCGTGGGAGCGCGTGCAGCACCTGCCGCGCTACCTGCGGGCGGCGTCGCTGCGCCTGGACAAGCTGCGCGTCGACCCGGGCCGCGACGCGCGCCTCGCGGCCGAGGTGGCGAGAATCGAAACGCCCTATCGGCGCGAAGCCGCGGGCCGCGCCCGCTACGGGGCGCCGCCGGCCGAGATCGAGCAGTTCGGCTGGCTCCTCGAAGAGCTGCGCGTCTCGCTCTTCGCCCAGGAGCTGCGCACGCCGGTGCCCGTGTCGGCGAAACGCCTCGCCAAACTCTGGCAGACTCTTCGGCCATGAAACCGGTCTTCGGCGCGCTCGGCTACGCGGCAGCGAACCTGCTCCATCCGCGCATGCTGTGGCTGATGGTCTGGCCGATGCTGGTCGCGGCCGGGTTCTGGGGAATCGCCGCGCTGTTCCTCTGGGTGCGCACCGCGATGCGGATCGCGGAGCTGATCCAGAGCGGGCTCGACTTCGTTCACCTGCAGGCGCCGGATGCGGCGATGATCGCCGCCCACGCGGTGCTGTTCCTGCTGTTCGTGCCGCTGGTCTGGCTCACGGCGCTTTTCATCCTCGGCGTGTTCGGCATGGGCGAGATGGTCGACCATGTCGCAGCCCAGTCCTTTCCGGCCCTCGAGCGGCGCCGCGGCGGCGGCGTGGTCGGCTCGATCGCCAACGGCATCGCGACCCTGCTCGGCATGCTGGTGCTCGCCGTCGTCACGCTGCCGCTGTGGCTCCTCGCGCCGCTCTGGCCGCTGATCCCGCTCGTGATCTTCGCCTGGGCGAACCAGCGGCTTTTGCGCTACGACGCGCTCGCCGATCACGCCGACCGTCAGGAGATGCGCCAGATCTTCCGCCAGCGCCGCGGCCACCTCTACCTGTTCGGCCTGCTGATGGCGCTGCTCGCGTATGTGCCGGTCATCGGCTTCGTCGCCCCGGTGCTGTTCGGACTGGCATTCATCCGCTACCTGCTGGGCGCTCTCGCCGAGCATAGGGCGCCGCTATCAGGCTCATGACGACAAAGAATTGGCCGCAGGGAACGCGCGTCCCTAGACTCGGTCTCTATTCCTTTAGGAGAGACTGAAATGCTGCAGAGTCGTGAAGGCCAGAGAGTTCCGCAGGCGAGCTTCCGTACGCGTACCGAGAGCGACTGGAAGACGCTCACCACCGATGAGCTGTTCAAGGGCAAGACCGTGGTCGTGTTCTCCCTGCCCGGCGCTTTCACCCCGACCTGCTCCTCGACCCACGTGCCGCGCTACAACGAGCTTGCGCCGGCATTTTTTGCCAGCGGCGTGGACCGCATCGCCTGCGTCTCGGTCAATGACGCGTTCGTCATGAACGAGTGGGCCCGCACCCAGGAATGCGGCAACATCCTGATGGTGCCGGACGGCAATGGCGAGTTCACGGAGAAGATGGGCATGCTGGTGGACAAGACCGAGCTCGGTTTCGGCAAGCGCTCGTGGCGCTACTCGATGCTGGTCAAGGACGGCGTGATCGAGAAGATGTTCATCGAGCCCGAGAAGGCCGGGGATCCGTTCGAGGTGTCCGACGCCGACACCATGCTGAACCACATCAACCCCAAGGCGAAGAAGCCCGACCAGGTCGCTATCCTGACCCGCGAGGGCTGCGGCTACTGCGCGAAGGCCAAGGCACTCCTGAAGGATCTGGGCTACGCGTACTCCGAGATCCGGCTCGACCACAGCGACCGCTCACGCGTCGTCGGCGCGATCACCGGGCGCGGCACGGTTCCGCAGGTCTTCATCAATGGACGCCACATTGGCGGCCTCGAGGACCTGCAGGCCTGGGCGAAGAAAGCCGCGTAGTTGTTCGGCGCTTTCATCATCGGCGACGAGATCATCGTCGGAAAGCGCCAGGACAAGCACCTCACGTTCCTGATCGGGGCCCTCGCGAAGCGGGGGCTTCGTCTTTCCTGGGCCCAGTATCTCGGCGACGAGCCCGCTCGCCTCACCGCCGCTTTCAGGAATTCTTTTGCAACCAGGGACGTCGTGTTCAGCTTCGGCGGCATCGGCGCCACGCCCGACGACCACACGCGGCAGTGCGCCGCCGCGGCGCTCGGCGTGGGACTGAAACTGCATGCGGATGCCGAGCGGGAGATCCGCGGCCGCTTCGGCGGCGAGACGACGCCCGAGCGCCTGGCGATGGGCGAATTTCCGGCCGGCGCGCAGATCATCCCCAACCCGGTGAACCGCATCCCCGGCTTCTCGCTCGGCGAGCACTACTTCGTTCCCGGCTTTCCGCAGATGGCCTGGCCGATGGCCGAATGGGTGCTCGACACCCGCTACCGCGAGCGCTTCGATTCGCAGAAGTGGGGCGAGGCGTCGATCCTGGTGTTCGAGGCGGGCGAGAGCCAGCTCATTCCTGCGATGAAGTCCGTGGAAGCCGCGTTCCCGGCGATCAAGGTGTTCAGCCTGCCGTCGATGGGGCAGGACGGCAGCCGCATTCACGTCGAGCTCGGCGTACGCGGCAGCCCGTCCGACGTGGATGCAGCCATGCAGGCGCTGCGCCAGGCGGTGGGCCAGGCCGGCTTCCCCTACAAATAAAAAGCCCGCCTAGCGGCGGGCTTTTCGGACTGCTTTCCTGGTTTTCTTGCTGGCGCTAGATCGGACCGGCTTTTTCTGCTTCCGGCCCGGTTTGGCGCTCAGGCGGCTTTTTTTGCCTTGGCGAGGCCCTTCACCGTCTCGGTCGCGGCGGCGACGTTCGCTTCCGCGATCTCGGTCGCCTGCTTGGTGACCTTGGTGAAGTTGTCATACGCGGCGTTGCCGGCGGCGAGCATCGACTTCACCGCCGCGACGGCCACGTCGGAGCCGGCCGGGGCATTCTTCGACACCTTGTCGAGCAGCGAAACGAAGTTCTCGTTCCACTCCGCGACGCGGCGCTCTGCTACCTTCGACAGTTCGCCGTTGGTTTCGGTCGCCACTTCGTAGACGCTCTTCGAGTAGGCGATGGCCTTCTCGATGGCCGGCTGGGCGAAGGCGTTCTGCAGGGAAACGAATTCCTGCACATCCTTGGCGCCGAGCAGGGCGCGGGTGTTGGCGATGGAGTCTTCGAAGACGCTTTTGACGGCGTTGGCGCTGATGTTCGCGAGCTTCTCGAACGCGGAGAATTGGGCATTCGCCACGGCGAGGAGGGATTCCACGTTGGCCTTGTTGGCCGCTTGGATTTGCTCCGGCGTTACGTACATTTGATCTAGCTCCTGGTAGTGGGTTTTGTGCAATGCAACAATTAGCATTCTAGACTCACCGTGTCGGAAGTCAAGGATTTTGTGCGTAGCAGCATAAGTGATTGATGTGTAGCACAATCAACCACATAGGTACCATAAAGTTAGTGCTCCCTTCGCCATAGACTGAGACCGATGCAGCTTGCTTACCGCCCCGACGATCCCGGCACGCTCGCCGACCCGTTCCCGCTCTACAGGCGGATGCAGGACGAGGATCCGGCGCACTGGAGCGCCCAACTCCGCGCCTGGGTGCTGACGCGCTACGACGACGTCAAGGCGGCCTGCCTCGACCTCGGCCTGTCCTCCGACCGGCTGAGCCCGTTCTTCGCGGCTTCCCCGGAGGCGGCGCGCATGGCGGCGCTGCAGGCCTGCCTTACGCGCTGGATGGTGTTCCGCGACCCGCCCGACCATACGCGGCTGCGCCGGCTCGCCGCCAAGGTCTTCAACGTGCGCTCGATCCAGGCGCTGAAGCCGGGCATCGAGTCGACCACGCACTGGCTGCTCGAGCGCATCGGCGAGCGCGAGAGCTTCGATTTCGTCGCCGAGTTCGCCAGCCCGCTGCCGGCGCTGGTGATCATGGACATGCTCGGCGTGCCGCGCGAGGACCTTGCGCGCCTGAAGGACCTGTCGGATGAGATGGCGCTCTTCATCGGCAGCGCGCGCGACGCGCGCGGCAAGTACGACCGAGCCGACCAGGCGACGCGTGAAATGATGGAATTCTTTCGCGCCCTGGTGGTGAAGCGGCGCGCCCAACCGACGACCGACCTGTTGAGCGCGCTGGTCCATCTCGAGGGCGACGGCGAGCGCCTTTCCGAGGAGGAGCTGGTGGCGATGTGCGTGCTGCTGCTCTTCGCCGGCCACGAGACCACCGCGCACCACATCGCCAACGGGCTGCAGGCGCTGCTGCGCTTCCCCGACGAGCTGGAGCGCCTCAGGAACGACCCGTCGCTTGCGCCGGCGGCGGTGGAGGAATTGCTGCGCTACGACGGGCCGATCGGCGCGCAGGTGCGGATCGTGCAAGCCGAGCGCGAGCTGCACGGCCGCAAGCTCAAGTCCGGCGAGCGCGTGTTCCTGATGATGAATGCCGCCAACCGCGACCCGCGCGCCTTCCCCGACCCGGATCGGCTCGACCTGCGCCGCCACGGCGTGCCGCACCTCACTTTCGGCTTCGGCGTGCACATCTGCCTCGGCTTCCCGCTGGCGCGCCTCGAGGGCCAGGTCGCGCTGGCGGCGGTGCTGGCGCGCTGGCGGCGGGTCTCGCTGGCAAACGACACGCCGCTGCAATGGATCGACTCGATGGTGCTGCGCGGAGTCCAGTCGCTGCCGGTCAGAGTCGCGCGCTGATGAGCGACGCGGACCGGCTGCCGCCGCGCCTGTGGTGGGTGCTCGCCGGCCTGACCTTCGCCTGGGGCTTCAACTGGAGCGCGATGAAGATCGCGCTGCACGAGATCACGCCCTGGGTGTTCCGCTCGCTCTGCCTCGGCCTCGGCTCGGCCGTGCTGTTCCTCGTGCTGCGCGCCGGCGGGCAGAAGGTGACGGTGCCGGCGGGTCAGTGGCGGCGACTGGCGCTGCTCGCCTTCTTCAACATCACCTGCTGGAACCTGCTCGTCGCCTACGGGCTGACGATGATCGCCTCGGGGCGCGCGGCGATCCTCGCCTACACCATGCCGGTGCTCGCCGTGCCGCTCTCGGTCTGGCTGCTCGGTGAACGGCTGACGTCGCGCAAGATCGCCGGGCTGGTCCTCGGCCTGGGAGGCCTGGCGCTGCTGCTCGGCGACGCGGTGGCGGGCGTTGGCGGCTCGCCGCTCGGGTCGCTGCTCGCGCTCGGCGCGGCGTTTACCTGGGCGCTCGGCGTGGTGCTGCAGAAGCGCTATCCGGTGGCGATGCCGACCGGAGCGTACACCGCCTGGATCATGCTGCTCGGCGGCGTGCCGGTGATCGCCGGCTCGCTGGTCTTCGAAGACTGGCGCGTGCTTGGCGGCGCCGGCACGTGGGCGTGGCTCGGCGTCGCCTACAACGTGTTCATCGCTTTTGCATGGGCGCACTGGGCCTGGATCAAGATCGCCACCTCGGTCTCGGTGACGGTCTTCTCGCTCAGCATGCTCGTGATCCCGGTGGTGGGCGTGCTGAGCGGCATGCTGTTCCTCGGCGAGCGGCCGAGCATCGCCGAGGCCTGCGCCGCGTTGCTGGTGCTGGCGTCGCTCGCTACGGTGGTGGTGCCGCCGCGCGTCGCGCGGGGATGAGCGCCGGATCCCAGGCGCGCACCGCCTCGGCCGGCGTCTCGCTGGGAGGCTGACCGAGGAACTGCAGCGCGCGGCGCAAGTCGTCCCGATCGATGCCTCGCGCGTCGGTCTGCTTGGAGAGCTTTGCGCCCAGGGCATCGAGCGCGACCGGCACGTGCAGATAGCGGGGAATCGGGAACCCGAGCAGGCGCTGAAGGTGGATCTGCCGCGGCGTCGATTCCAGGAGATCCGCGCCGCGCACCACGTCCGTGACGCCCTGGTCGGCGTCGTCGACCACCACCGCGAGCTGATAGGCGAATTGCCCGTCGGCGCGGCGCAGGACGAAGTCGCCGACTTCGCGCTCCAGATCCTGCTTGACCGCACCCTGGACACGGTCGTCGAAAGAGATCGTTCCGGCAACGCGTACCCGCAGGGCGCGGGCGGTCTTTCCGGCGGACATTCCCCCTCGGCATGTGCCCGGATACACCTGCGCCCCGTCGGCGGCGAGGCTGACCGCGGAATCGGCGATCTCCCGCCGCGAGCAGCCGCACAGGTACGTGTCCCCGAGGCGGGCGAGGGCTTGCTCGTACAGGGCGATGCGGCGGCTCTGGAAAATCACCTCGCCGTCCCAATATAGGCCGAGACGATCGAGCGTGCGCAGGATCTGGTCGGCCGCGCCGTGCTGTACGCGCGGCTGGTCGAGGTCTTCGATCCGCACCAGCCAGCGGCTGCCGGCGGCGCGCGCGTCGAGCCAGCTCGCGAGCGCCGCGACCAGGGAGCCGAAGTGCAAAGGGCCGCTGGGCGAGGGCGCGAAACGACCGGTCGGCATGGTTGTCCAAGGGTACACTCAACTTTTTTTCGCGAGGCGCGCGTGGCGACGATCGAGCTCAACAAGGACAACTTCGAGAAGACGGTCACCGACAACCCGATGGTGATCATCGACTTCTGGGCGCCGTGGTGCGGCCCGTGCAAGGGCTTCGCCCCGGTCTACGAGAAGGCGTCCGACGCGCATCCCGACGTGGTTTTCGCCAAGGTCAATACCGACGAGCAGCAGGAGCTCGCTGGCTCGTTCGGCATTCGCTCGATCCCGACGCTGATGGTGTTCCGCGAGAAAGTGATCCTCTTCCAGCAGGCGGGCGCGCTGCCGGGCACGGCGCTCGAGCAGGTGATCACCCAGGCGAAGGCGCTCGACATGGCGAAAGTGCACCAGGAGATCGCCAGCAAGAGCAATGGAACAAGTCCGGCGTAGCAGCGAGCGGGGCCACGCCAACCACGGCTGGCTCGACTCGTACCACAGCTTCTCCTTCGCGGATTACTACGACCCCGAGCACATGGGGTTCGGACCCCTGCGCGTCATCAACGAGGACCGGGTCAAGGCGGGATCGGGCTTCGGCACGCACGGCCACCGCGACATGGAGATCATCAGCTACGTTCTCGAGGGCGCGCTCGGCCACCAGGACTCGATGGGCAACGGCTCGACCATCGTTCCGGGCGACGTGCAGCGCATGAGCGCCGGCACCGGCGTGCGCCACAGCGAGTACAACCACGAGAAGGCCGGGGCCACGCACTTCCTGCAGATCTGGATCGAGCCGAGCGTCACCGGCATCGCGCCCTCGTACGAGCAGAAGCATTTCAAGCCGGAGGACAAGCGCGGCCGCCTGCGGCTCATCGCCTCTCGCGACGGCACCAACGGCTCGGTGACGATCCACCAGGACGCGCTGATCTACGCCGGGCTATTCGACGGGCGCGAGAACGCGAGCTACGACCTCAAGCACGAAAGAGGCTACCTCCATGTGGCGCGCGGCCGCGTCACCGTCAACGGCCACCGGCTGGAGGCGGGCGATGCCCTCAAGACCGAGGCGGGCGTGATCGAGATCGAGAGCGGCGAGGGCGCCGAGGTGCTGGTCTTCGACCTGCCCTAGCGCGAGCGCCGCTTCCTAGCGGCTGTGCTTCAGCACGTGGGCGATGACCTCGGCGAGCTGGTTCTTGCTGTAGGGCTTGGTGATGTAGCCGTCGGCGCCGAGGTCAAGCCCGTTGCGGATGTCGGCCAGCTCGGCCTTCACCGTGAGCAGCACGATCGGCAGCGTGGAGAATTCCGGCCGGGCGCGCAGCTGGGCGAGGATATCGAAGCCGTTGCCGTCCGGAAGCATGACGTCGAGCAGCAGCAGGTCGGGGCGCTTCTGCTGGCGCAAGTAGCTCGAGAGCGCCTTGGCGCGATCCACGCTGTGCACCTGGTAGCCCGCCATGGTCAGCCGCAGCTCGGCCAGCGCCGACTGATCGGGGTCGTCCTCGACCAGCAGGATCACCGTCTCGGCCGGCGCCTTGGCGAGGGGCGGCAGGTTCGCGATCCGGTCGGCCGAGAGGAAGGACCCCGAGCGCAGCAGCGTCGCGCCCGCGACCACGGTGATCTTGGCCAGGCGCTTGCGGTCGTCGTCGTTGAGCTCCGGCATCAAGGGCACGCGCACGCCGCTGAAGGTGATCTCGTCGAGCGCGCCCGCCTCGCGCGACTCGATCATGTTCAGGTCCTCGAGCTCCTTCAGCCATTCATCGATCAGCCGGTCGGGAAAGCGGCGCAGCCGCCCGCGGATCACATCGATGTGGCCGCCGACCTCGATCATGGCGAGGATCCGGCGGTAGTCCTGGGGGAAACTGACCGCGAGGGGGAAATCGCCCTCGCCGACATCCGACGACAGGGCTTCCTGTCCCGCGGCGGTGAGGGAGTAAACCAAGGGCGCGGCCATGGGGCGCGATTATCGGCCATCCGCGTCCGGGTGTGTGCTCGAGGGCACCTGGTATTCGACCTATCGAACCGATAAGAAGAACCAAATGGACGAGGCACGCTGCCGGTCCTAACCTGCGGGCATGAAGATCGATACCGGTATCTCGGCGAAGCAGCGCGGCGCCATCGCCCAGGGCCTGTCGCGCATGCTTGCCGACACTTACCTGCTGTACCTGAAGACCCACAACTTCCACTGGAACGTCGAGGGGCCGATGTTCCAGACCCTGCACGTCATGTTCATGGAGCAGTACACCGAGGCCTGGAACGCGATCGACCCGATCGCCGAGCGCATCCGCGCCCTCGGCCATTACGCGCCCGGGACGTACAAGGAATACCTGAAGCTCGGCTCGATCAAGGAGACCGACGGGGTGCCGAAGGCGGAGAAGATGGTGCAGTTGCTGATCGCGGCGCAGGAAGCGGTGGTGCGCACCGCGCGCGGCGTGCTGCCGATTGCCGAGGAGGCGAACGACCAGCCGACGCTCGACCTGCTGACGCAGCGCATGGATGTCCACGAGAAAAACGCCTGGATGCTGCGCAGCCTGTTGAAGAAGTAACATAGCGCCGCCATGAGCGGCACTCGCACCGAGAAGGACAGCTTCGGGCCGATCGAAGTGCCGGCCGACCGGCTGTGGGGCGCGCAGACCGAGCGCAGCCGACGCTTCTTCCGCATCTCCAGCGAGCGCATGCCGCTGCCCGTGGTCCATGCGCTGGCGCGCGTCAAGAAGGCCGCCGCCAGGGTCAACGCCGAGCTGAAGCTCCTCGACGCGAAGAAGGCGCAGGCCATCCAGCGCGCCGCGCAGGAGGTCCTGGAGGGCAGGCACGACGACGAATTCCCGCTCTCGGTCTGGCAGACCGGGTCGGGAACGCAGAGCAACATGAACGTCAACGAGGTGCTGGCGAACCGCGCCTCCGAGCTGCTCGGCGGCGAGCGCGGGCAGAAGCGCCTCGTGCACCCCAACGACGACGTCAACCTGGGGCAGTCCTCGAACGACGTTTTCCCCACCGCGATGCACATCGCCGCCGCCATCGCGGTGGACGAGGTCATCGCCGCGCTCGACATCCTGAAAAACACCCTGGCGAAGAAGAGCGAAGCGTTCGACGGCATCGTCAAGATCGGCCGCACCCACCTGCAGGACGCGACGCCGCTGACGCTCGGCCAGGAATTTTCCGGCTACGTTGCGCAGCTCGGGCATGCGCAGGCCGCGATCCGTGCCGCGCAGCCGGGCCTGTACCAGCTCGCTATCGGCGGCACCGCGGTCGGCACCGGCCTCAACACGCACCCGGCGTTCGCCAGCAAGGTCTGCGCGGGCCTGGAGCTGCAGCAGCCATTCGTTCCGGCGGAGAACAAGTTCGCGGCGCTGGCGGGCCACGAGGCGCTCGCGTTCGCCCACGGCGCGTTGAAGACCCTCGCCGCGGCGCTGTTCAAGATCGCGAACGACATCCGCCTGCTCGCGTCCGGTCCCCGCTCGGGCCTGGGCGAGCTGCGGCTGCCCGAGAACGAGCCCGGCAGCTCGATCATGCCCGGCAAGGTCAATCCCACCCAGGCGGAGGCGTTGACCATGCTGTGCGCGCAGGTCCTGGGCAACGACGTCGCGATCAACATCGGCGCCGCCTCGGGTCATCTCGAGCTCAACGTCTACAAGCCGATGCTCATCAACGCCTTCCTGCAGAGCGCGCGGTTGCTGCGTGACGGCTGCCGCTCGTTCGAGGAGCACTGTGCGCGCGGCATCGAGCCCGACGAAGCGGTGATCCGCGATCTGGTCGCCGGCTCCCTGATGCTGGTGACCGCGCTCGCGCCGCATATCGGCTACGACCGCGCCGCCGAGATCGCGAAGAAAGCGCACGGTGAAGGCACGACCCTGAAGGAGGCGGCGCTCGCGCTCGGCTACGTCAGCGCGGCGGACTTCGAGCGCTGGGTCCGGCCGGAAGCGATGATCCGCCCGGGATGAGGCGCCGCGACTTCCTGCTGACCGCGCTCGCTGCCGTGGCGGCGCCGTCGAACGCCGCGCCCGAGCGCTTCGGCAAGGGCCTGCTCTGGCGGATTACCAAAGACGGCGTTCCTGCGAGCCACGTCTACGGCACGATCCATGTCGTCGACGCGCGCCTCGACGTGCTGCCGCCGCCCGTGGAGGAGGCGTTTCGCCGCGCCACCAGCCTGATGCTCGAGTTCGTCCCGGACCCCTACTCGCGCGAGCGCTTCCTCGAGGCGGCGATGTTCCTCGACCGGCAAACGCTGGAGGAGAAGATCGGCGCCGACGACTTCGAGCGCGCGCTCGAGCAGCTGCGGCCGATCGGCCTGTCGCGCGAGTTCGTCAACAAGCTGAAGCCCTGGGGCGTGCTGCTCAATCTGCGCGCCACCTCGGGCGCCGTCGGCGCGCCGCTCGAGGCGCGTCTCGCCGATCGTGCGCGCGGGCGCCGCCTGCCGGTGTTTCAGATCGAGGGCGTCGAGGAGCAGGTCTTCACCTTCGACGAGATGCCGATGGACGCGCAGGTGGCGCTGCTCAAGCACAGCCTCGCGCACCGCGACGAGCTGCTGCGGCTCGGCGAGAGCACGCTCGAGGCCTATCTCGCCGGCGATCTGCAGGCGATCTGGCGGCTGCGCGAGGACTTCAGCGCCCGCTACCCTGAAGTCGCGACTCATCAAGCAGCGCTCACCAAGCGCGTACTCTTCGACCGCAGCGTGGTCATGGCGTTTCGCATGCAGCGCGAGCTGCGGCGCGGCAACGCCTTCGTCGCGCTTGGCGCCTTGCACCTCTACGGCGGCAAAGGCGTGCTCGCGCTGCTCGAGCAGGATGGCTATCGCGCGCGGCGGGTCTACTGATGTCGATCGTCGCGCTCATCTCCGGCCGCGGCAGCAACCTGCGCGCACTCGTCGAGGCCGGCTTGCCGGTCAAGGGTGTGATCAGCAATGTCGCCGACGCAAAGGGCCTCGAGTTCGCGCGCGCGCGCGGCATCGCGACGCGGGTGGTGGAGCACCATCGCTTTCCGGCGCGCGAGGCTTTCGACGCCGCGCTCGAGCGGGAAATCGAGACCTTCGCGCCGCGGCTGGTCGCGCTGGCCGGATTCATGCGAGTTCTCGGCGCGGTCTTCGTGCGCCGCTATTCCGACCGGCTGCTCAACATCCATCCTGCGCTGCTGCCGTCGTTTCCCGGCCTCGACACGCACGCGCGGGCGCTGGCGGCGGGCGTAAAGCTGCACGGCTGCACGGTGCATTTCGTCACCGCCGAGGTCGACCACGGACCGATCGTCATCCAGGCCGCGGTGCGCGTGCAGCCCTCGGATACCGCGGAGAGCCTGGCCGCCCGGGTCCTCGAGCAGGAGCACGTGATCTATCCGAGGGCGGTCCGCTGGTTTCTCGACGGCCGCCTGCTGCTGCAAAATGGCGCCGTCACGGTGAAGGGGAACGATGCGCAGCTTGTGCTTCCTGCTGATTAGCGCCGTCGCGCTGGGCGCGCATGCGGCGCCCGCCGCGCTGCAAGGCACTTTCGAGATCCAGTTCGACATCAGTTGCGAAGGCACGGAGCTCGCGGAAGTCGTCGAGCGCCTCGATCTCTCGCCCGGCAGCTACCAGATGACCGAGACCTCGAAGGGCAAGGGGATCTACGCGCTGCTCGGCACCGCCAAGCGCAGCAGCCGCGGCGCCATCGTCAACGGCCTGCTGCAGCCCGCGGAGTTCAGCGACGAGCGCACCGGCCGCGATACCGCGCGCGCCTGGTTCGACTGGAAGGCGCAGACCATCACCATGCAGCACGGAGGCAGGAAGGGTACCGAGGAGATGCCGCCCAACAGCCAGGACCGGCTGTCATTCCTGCTCGCCGTGACCATGATGCCGGGCCGGGTGAAAAACCTGAAGCTCAGCATCTTCGACGGCAAAGGTCAGTCGCGGCACGAATACGACGTCGCCGGGCGGGAACGGGTGCAGACGCCGGCCGGCAATTTCGAGGCAGTGCGGATCACGCGCCGCTACGAGGCGGGCGCGAAGGACCGTGCCGATCTCTGGGTCGCGGCGGATTTCGGCTTGCCAGTGAAAGTCGTCAACATCGATAGAGACGGCAAGCGTTGTGAGCACGTAGCGAAGCGCATCGCGCGTCCGTGAGCCAGCCCAGGCTGACTCCGGCGCTGCTCGCGCACGCGATCGCGCTCGTTACCGAAGTGCTGCGCTTTGCCGGTCCTGCCGACGAGACTCTATCGCGTTACTTCCGTGCCCATCGAGCGCTGGGGCAGAGCGAGCGCGCGTTCGTCGCCGAGACGGTATTCGCCGTGCTGCGTCGAAAGCGCTCGCTCGAAGCGGCGGCCGGCTCCGGCGAGCCGCGCCTCCTGGTGGCAGCGGCGCTGGTGCGGGTGCTCGGCTTCTCCGGGCGCGCGCTCGCCGGACTTCTCGACGACGCGCTCATCGCGCGTCTGCGCGCCGCGCGCAGCGAGGACCAGCCGCCCGCGGTGCGCGCCGAGCTGCCCGACTGGCTGTGGCTTCGCCTCGCGAGCGCGCACGGCGAGGAAGAGGCGCTGCGCGTCGCGCAGGCGCTCGCCAACCCCGCGCCTCTCGACCTGCGCGTCAATCTCGCGCGCGCCAGCCGGGAAGAAGTGCTGGCGCGCCTTGACGCCGACGGCCTGCAGGCGCGCGCGACGCCGTATTCGCCCGCCGGCATCCGACTGGTCGGCAAGCCGGCGATCAATCGCCACCCGCTCTTCAAGGAAGGGCTGGTCGAGGTCCAGGA
Source organism: Burkholderiales bacterium (assembly GCA_035607175.1). Lineage (GTDB taxonomy): Bacteria > Pseudomonadota > Gammaproteobacteria > Burkholderiales > SG8-39 > SCGC-AG-212-J23. The sequence goes on along the minus strand of DATNCP010000222.1, from coordinate 6,516 downwards.
CGAGGGCAGCCAGCTCATCGCCTGGCTGCTCGGCCCGCGGCGCGGGGAGATGATCGCCGACTACTGCGCGGGCGCTGGCGGCAAGACGCTGGCCGCCGCGGCGTTGATGCGCGGCACCGGCCGCATCTACGCCTTCGACACTTCGCCGAAGCGCCTTGCCTCGCTTGCGCCGCGCGCGGCGCGCGCCGGCATCACCAACGTGCACGTGGTGGTGCTCGCCGCGGGCCTGGACGCGCGCGTCAAGCGCCTTGCCGGCAAGCTCGACCGCGTCCTGGTCGACGCGCCATGCAGCGGCTTCGGCACCCTGCGCCGCAATCCGGAGCTGAAATGGCGCTACGGCCCGGAAGCTGTCGACGAGCTGGTGGCAAAGCAGCGGCGCATCCTCGCCGCCGCGAGCCGCTTGCTCAAGCCGGGCGGGCGACTCGTCTACGCGACCTGCAGCCTGCTTGAAGAGGAGAACGAGGCGGTGGCGGCGGCCTTTGGGGCGGCGCAGCCCGAATTCCAGCCTCTTTCCTGTGCGAAAGTGCTCGAAGGCCACCGCATCGACCTCGATACCGGGGAGCACCTGAAACTGTCGCCGCACCGCCACGGCACCGATGCATTTTTTGCCGCTGCTTTCGAGCGTCGCAAGCCGTGAACCTTGGTAAAAAGTTCCCTGTCCGGTCAGACCCTTGGAGACGCTGACACCGCCGACAGGCATTCGCGTAGAATGGCGCGCGCCACTCAATAACGAACCACAGGGCGACCGCTACCGATGATCGAAACCGTGCTGTTCTCCGGGCTGCTCGACCTGCCTTGGTGGGGCTATGTCCTCGCCGCGGTGGCGCTGACCCAGATCACCATCGCCTCGGTCACCATCTACCTGCACCGCCACCAGGCGCACCGCGCGCTCGACCTGCACCCGGCGGTGTCGCACTTCTTCCGCCTCTGGCTGTGGCTCACCACCGGCATGGTGACCAAGGAATGGGCAGCGATCCATCGCAAGCATCACGCGCGCTGCGAGAGCGCGGAGGATCCGCACAGCCCGCAAGTCCACGGCATCAACAAAGTCCTCTGGCTCGGCGTGTTTCTCTATGTGAAGGAGTCCTTCAACAAGGAAACGATGGAGCGTTTCGGCCATGGCACGCCGGACGACTGGATCGAGCGGAACGTTTACTCGCGGCACGCGATCCACGGGCTGTTCCTGACGGGCGCGATCAACATCGCCGTGTTCGGCCTGTTGCCGGGCCTGCTGATCCTGCTGACGCAGATCGCCTGGATCCCGTTCTGGGCCGCCGGCGTGATCAACGGCGTCGGCCACTGGTTCGGCTACCGCAGCTGGGATGTGCCGGCGCCGGACGCGAGCCGCAACATCGTTCCGTTCGGCGTATGGATCGGCGGCGAAGAGCTGCACAACAACCATCACGCCTTTCCGGCCTCGGCGCGCTTCTCGGTCAAGTGGTACGAGTTCGATATCGGCTGGGCCTACATCCGCCTGCTCGAGACGCTCGGGCTCGCCACCGTCAAGAAGGTCGCGCCCCGGCCGCGCTTCGCCGAGCCGAAGGTTGCGGCTGACTACGACACGCTGCATGCCGTGATTGCCAACCGCTACGACGTGCTCTCGCGCTATGCCACTTCGATGAAGCGTACCTACGCCGAGGAGATGCAGCGGCTGCGTCACTGGTCGCCGGGCGACGCCGAGGTGCTGCGCTCGCTGAAGCGCACGCTGCTGCGCGGCCAGGCCCTCGCCGGCGCCGAGAAGGCGCACCTCGCCGAGGCGCTGAAGAATTCCCGCGCCCTGAGCACCCTGGTCACCATGCGCCAGGAACTGGGCGCCCTCTGGGAGCGCTCGACCGCGTCGAAGGAGCAGCTCCTGCGGCAGCTCCAGGACTGGTGCCATCGCGCGGAGACGAGCGGCATCGCGTCGCTGGTCGACTTCTCCCAGCGCCTGCGCTCGTACGCCGTAGCCTAGCAAGGACAGTTCCCGAGTAGCCTTTGCGCGATAGCGCGGCGCTGCCGCGCTGCCTGCGTGCGCCGCCGCCCTCGACAGCAGGAACACCGTTCGCCCGATAGGAGAGGGAGCGCCGCTTGCCTAGGATCGCAGCATGGGTTCGCGCGCAATCGCGGCATTTCTCCTCGTTCTCCTCGGCATGGGGTTTGGCCTGCCGGCTCTGGCGCAGGACGCGTTCTACGGACACGTCGGCGCGTCGTACGGACGGGCCCGCCTCGATGCCGACTGCCCGGGGGTCGGCTTCGAGTGCGACCGCACGCAGAACGCGTGGAAGGTTTTCGCCGGCAGCCGCTTCAACAAATGGGTCGGTGGAGAGATCAGCTACCTGCGCGCCGACAATTTCAAGCGCGGCGGCGGCGACACCGACCTGCAACTGATCAACCTCGGCCTGCTCGCCGGGATTCCGTTCGGCATGAACTCGGCGCTGTTCGCCAAGGGCGGCGTGCTGTGGGGCCACGCCGAGGCGACAGGCTTGGCCCTGGGCGGCGACGCAGGCAGCCAGAACGGCTGGGGACCGAGCTTCGGGCTCGGCGCACAGATGGGCGTGACGAAGAACTGGGCGCTACGCGTCGACCTCGATCGCTACCGGCCGAAACTCCCTGGCGGCACGGGACGGCAGAACCTGGATACGTTGATGCTGGGCGTGCAGTACAGCTTCGGCGGCTGAGCGCCGCCGCCCGCGCTACTTCAGCTTCGCTTCCTTGTAGAGGACGTGCTTGCGCGCCTTGGGATCGTATTTCTTGATCTCGAGCTTGTCCGGCGTGGTGCGCTTGTTCTTGGTCGTGGTGTAGAAGTGGCCGGTGCCGGCCGAGGACTCGAGCTTGATCTTTTCGCGCATGGTCAGGCTTTCTTGCTGCGGGCTTTGATTTCGGCGAGCACGGCCTCGACGCCGAGCTTGTCGATGCGGCGCAGGCCGGCGGTGGAGACGCGCAGCCGCACCCAGCGGCTCTGGCTCTCGACCCAGAAGCGGCGGTAGTGAAGATTCGGCTCGAAGGTGCGGATCGTCTTGTTGTTCGCGTGCGAGACGAAATGGCCCTTCATCGGCTTCTTGCCGGTGACCTGACAAACGCGGGACATTGCCTTACTCCGAAATTCGCAAGGCGCGGATTTTACTACAACAATCCGCGCTCGGCGAAGGAGATTGCCTGCGACCCGGCGACGATGAAATGGTCCAGCACCTTGACCTCGACCAGCGCCAGGGCGTCCCGGAGGTTGCGCGTCAGGAGCTCGTCCGCCTGGCTCGGCTGTGCGGCGCCCGAGGGGTGGTTGTGGGCAAAGATCACCGCCGCAGCGTTGGCCGCAAGCGCAGCCTTCACGATCTCGCGCGGGTAGACGCTGGTCTGGGTCAGCGTGCCACGGAACACCTCGGCGCAGTCGATGACGCGATGCTGGGCATCGAGCCAGATGCAGACGAAAACCTCATGCGCCCTGGCTGCAAGCGTCAGGCGCAGGTAGTCGCGCACCGCGCCGGGCGAGGTGAGCGCCGAGCGCTTCTTCATCTGCTCCGCAAGGGAGCGCCGCGCCAGCTCGATGGCGGCGGCGAATTGGGCTCGCTTGGCTGCGCCGAGACCCTTGACGTCTTCCGTGACGATGCGCTCGAGCAGTCCGGCGACGCCCTGGCAACGCTCGATCAGCTCGCGGGCGAGATCGACCGCGGTCTTGCCCCGCACTCCGGTCCGCAGCAGCACCGCCACCAGTTCGGCATCGCTGAGCGAGCTGGCGCCCTGCGCCAGCAGCCGCTCTCGCGGACGTTCGCTTTCCGGCCAGTTGGTGATCGCCATGTACAATCCCCATCCCCTTAACGAGAGCGGTCCCATGGCGTTGACGGGAAAGCGGATTCTTCTCGGTATCACCGGCGGCATCGCAGCCTACAAGGCTGCCGAGCTCACTCGGCTGCTGGTCAAGGCCGGGGCGGATGTGCGCGTCGCGATGACCGAAGCCGCGACGCATTTCATCGGCACCGCCACCCTGCAGGCGCTCTCCGGGCAACCCGTATGGACGGACCTGTGGGACCCGCGGGTGAGCGATGCGATGGGGCATATCGAGCTGTCGCGCGACCGGCACCTGATCCTCATCGCGCCGGCGTCGGCCGATTTCATGGCGAAGCTGGCGCACGGCTACGCGGACGACCTGTTGTCGACGCTCTGCGTCGCGCGCCGCTGCCCGTTGATGGTGGCGCCCGCCATGAACGTCGAGATGTGGCAGAACGCCGCGACCACGAGGAATGCCGAGACGCTGCGCGCCGACGGCGTGACCATCGTCGGGCCGGCCTCGGGCGGCCAGGCGTGCGGCGAAATGGGCATGGGGCGCATGACCGAGCCCGCCGACATCCTCGCCGACGTGCAGTTTTTTTTTCAGCCAAAAAGCCTCGAAGGTAAGCGCGTCGTCGTCACCGCCGGTCCCACCGAGGAGCCGGTTGACCCGGTCCGCGTCCTCACCAACACCAGCTCGGGAAAGATGGGGTATGCGGTCGCGCGTGCTGCGCACGAAGCCGGCGCCGACGTGACGCTGATCAGCGGCCCGGTGTCGCTGCCGACCCCGGCTGGCGTGGCGCGCGTCGACGTGCGTACCGCGTGCGAGATGTTCGACGCGGTGAAGAAGGACGTGAAGCGCGCCGACGTGTTCATCTCCGTGGCCGCGGTGGCCGACTACCGCGTGAGCAAGCCGGCGGCGCAGAAGATGAAGAAAGCGAACGGCCACCTTTTGCTCGAGCTGGAAGAGAACCCGGACATCCTCGCCTGGGTCGCCGGCCTGCCGAAGCCGCCCTTCTGCGTCGGCTTCGCCGCGGAGAGCGAGAACCTGGCGAAGAACGCAAAGGCGAAGCTGGCGAAGAAGAAGCTGCCGCTGATCGCCGCCAACCTGGCGCAGGAAGCGATCGGCCGCGATGACAGCGCGATCACGCTCTACGACGCTAAAGGCGAGCACCCGCTCGGCCGCGGACCGAAACTCGAGCTGGCGCGCAAGCTGGTCGAGCAGGTCGCCAAAAGGCTCCCCGCCCGCAAATGAGGAAGCTGCAAGTCAAGATCCTCGACGAGAGGATCCGCCCCATGCTGCCGCACTACGCGAGCGCGGGCGCCGCCGGCCTGGATCTGCGGGCCTGCATCGAAAAGGAAATCGTCCTGAACGCGGGCGACAGCCAGCTCGTGCCCACGGGCATCGCCATTCATGTCGCCGATCCCGCCTACGCGGCGATGATCCTGCCGCGCTCCGGGCTCGGCGCGAAGAACGGCATCGTGCTCGGCAATCTGGTCGGCCTGATCGACTCCGACTATCAGGGCCCGCTGATGGTGTCGCTCTGGAACCGCGGCAAGGCCGCGTTCACCGTGCAGGCGATGGACCGCATCGCGCAGCTCATCGTCGTGCCGGTCGTGCAGGTGGAGTTCGAGGTGGTGCCGGAATTCACGGCCAGCGCGCGCGGCGCCGGCGGTTTCGGGTCCACCGGGAAAAGCTAGGCGACCGGCGCGGTCTCTTCCTCGAAGGCGAGCTTGATCTTCTCGTCCTCGCCGATGTCGATGGTGACCTTGCCGCCGTGCTGCAGCCGGCCGAACAGCAGCTCGTCGGCGAGCGCTCGCCGGATGGTGTCCTGGATGAGGCGCGCCATCGGCCGTGCGCCCATCAGCGGGTCGAAGCCCTTCTTCGCCAGGTGCGCCTTGAGCGCGTCGGTGAACTGCGCCTCGACCTTCTTCTCGGCGAGCTGCTCGTCGAGCTGCATCAGGAACTTCTCCACCACGCGCATGATCGTGTCGGTGTCGAGCGCCTTGAACGAGATCATGGCGTCGAGGCGGTTCCTGAACTCCGGCGTGAACATGCGCTTGATCGCTTCCATCTCGTCGCCGGACTGCTTGCCGATGGTGAAGCCCATGCTGTTCTTGGCGAGCGACTCGGCGCCGGCGTTGGTGGTCATGACGATCACCACGTTGCGGAAGTCCGCCTTGCGGCCGTTGTTGTCGGTCAAGGTGCCGTGGTCCATGACCTGCAGCAGCACGTTGAAGATGTCCGGGTGCGCCTTCTCGATCTCGTCGAGCAGCAGCACCGAATAGGGCTTCTTGGTGATCTGCTCGGTGAGCAGGCCGCCCTGCTCGAAGCCGACGTATCCCGGCGGCGCGCCGATCAGGCGCGACACCGCGTGCCGCTCCATGTACTCCGACATGTCGAAGCGGATCAGCTCGATGCCCATGCAGTAGGCGAGCTGGCGGGCGACCTCGGTCTTGCCGACGCCGGTCGGGCCGCTGAACAGGAAATTGCCGATCGGCTTCTGCGGGTTGCCGAGCCCCGAGCGAGCCATCTTGATGGCGGCGGCGAGCGCGTCGATCGCCTGGTCCTGGCCGAAGACCACCGCCTTCAGATCGCGGTCGAGATTCGCCAGCGCGCTGCGGTCGTCGCTCGAGACGCTGCGCGGCGGGATGCGGGCGATCTTGGCGATGATCTCCTCGATCTCGCCCTTGCCGATGATCTTCTTCTGCTTCGCCTTGGGCGCGATGCGCTGCGCCGCGCCGGCTTCGTCGATCACGTCGATCGCCTTGTCG
>DATNCP010000213.1:0-17559 GCA_035607175.1 Burkholderiales bacterium | reverse complement strand
GTTGACCTTCTTCAGGTTGTCGGAATCGATCATCAGCACGCTCGAGGCGCGCTCGTGGCGCAGCGCCTGCGCGAACAGGCGGTTGGCGGCGATGGCGAAGCCGCGGATGTTGAGCATCCCGGTCAGCTCGTCGGTCTCGGCGAGCAGCTTGGCGCGCGTCAGGCCGTAGCGGATGTCGGCCGAGAACATGGTGGTGATGTACGCGACCAGCAGCACCGGCGCGATCTGCGCGGCGAAGGCGCCGGTGAAGCGCAGCGAGGCGAGCTCGCCGCCGGAGCCGAGGAACAGGTAGCAGGCGGCGATCAGCCCGACTTCGATCAGGGTGGTGAGCCTGCCGAGCGTCAGCGCCGCGGTGATCACCGGCAGCAGGTAGAGATTGAGCAGCGGGCTCGACAGCCGGCCGCCGAACCAGATTACCCAGGTGACGAAGGCGATCATGCCGATGCTCTCGATGGCGATCTTCCAGCGCGTCTCGTGCTTGTAGAAGTTCGCGTAGCGGAACGACATCACCAGCGCGGCGTAGAAGAACAGGCCCATGCTGATCGCGGCCGAGGTCTCGCCGTCGTCGCGCGCGCCGCTGAAGAACAGGTAGAGCAGGACCAGGATCAGCAGGAGCCAGTGGATCTCGGCCACGGTGCGCGAGATGCCGCGCAGCTCTTCCTGCTCGAGCGATACCCTGGTGTTGTCGGGTGATGCGTTAAGCGGCACGGATTCTCCCAGCCCCTGCGCTATTATCGCCGGGCATGGAAGCCTCCGCCAAGGGATTACGCGTGCTGGTCACCGCGGGCGGCGCCGGCATCGGCCGCGCCATCGCGCAAACGTTCCGGGAGCACGGCGCCCGCGTCCACACCAGCGATATCGACCCCAAAACCAGGCCCGACACCCTGGCCGACGTCGCCGATCTGGGCCAGGTCGAGAAATTATTCCAGGAGGTGCAGAAAAATCTCGGCGGACTGGACGTATTGGTCAACAACGCGGGCATCGCCGGCCCGACCGGCAAGGTCGAGGACCTCAAGCCCGAGGACTGGGACCGCTGCATCGCCGTCGACCTGAGCGGCATGTTCTATTGCACGCGCAAGGCGATGCCGATGATCAAGGCGTCGGGCGGCGGCAGCATCATCAATCTCTCGTCGGCCGCCGGGCTGCACGGCTTCCCGCAGCGCTCGCCGTATTGCGCGGCGAAGTGGGGGGTGGTCGGGTTTACCAAGAGCCTCTCGGTCGAGGCGGGGCCGGACAAGGTGCGGGTCAACTGCATCTGCCCCGGCATCGTCGAGGGCGAGCGCATCGAGCGCGTCGTCGAGGCGAAGGCGAAGATGCTGGGCGTGAGCCGCGAAGCCTTCCTGGAGAAGTTTCTCGAGACGACGAGCATGCGCTCGACCGTGAACGCCCAGGAAATCGCCGACATGGCGCTGTACCTCGCGAGTGCCGCTGGCAGGCACATTACCGGGCAGGCGCTCGCGGTCGACGCCGGCACGAGATATCTCGTATGAAAGGCCCTCGATGAGCGCCGCCCAGGGCAAGGTCATCATCACCTGCGCCGTCACCGGCTCGATCCACACGCCGACCATGTCGCCGCACCTGCCGATCACGCCCGACGAGATCGCCGAGGCGGCCATCGGCGCGGCAAAGGCGGGAGCAGCGATCGTCCATCTCCACGCGCGCGATCCGAAAGACGGCAGCCCGACGCAGGATCCGGAGCTGTTCCGCAAGTTCGCGCCGAAGATCAAGGCGGCGTGCGACGTCGTGCTGAACTTCACCACCGGCGGCGCGCCGACCATGTCGATCGAGGAGCGGCTGCAGCCGGCCCTGAAGCTGAAACCCGAAGTGGCATCGCTCAACATGGGCTCGATGAACTTCGGCCTGTACGAGATGCTCGGCCGCTACAAGGATTTCAGGCACGGCTGGGAGAAGCCGTACCTCGCCGGCTCGGACGACCGGATCTTCAAGAACACCTTCAAGGACATCGAGCTGATCCTGAGAAGCTGCGCCGACAACGACACGCGCTTCGAGGTCGAGTGCTACGACATCGGCCACCTCTACACCGCGGCGCACTTCGTCGAGCGCAAGCTGCTCAAGCCGCCGCTGTTCATCCAGTCGGTATTCGGCATCCGCGGCGGCATCGGCGCGAACCCCGAAGACGTGCTGCACATGAAGCGCACCGCGGACCGCCTGTTCGGCGACGCCTATTACTGGTCGGTGCTCGGCGCGGGCCGCAACCAGATGTTCACCGCCGCGATGAGCGCGGTGATGGGCGGCAACGTGCGCGTCGGCCTGGAGGACAGCCTCTGGCTCGGGCGCGGGCAGCTCGCGAAATCGAACGCCGAGCAGGTGAGCAAGGCGCGGCGGATTCTGGAGGAGCTGGGGCTGGTCGTCGCGACGCCGGACGATGCGCGACAGATGCTCAAACTAAAAGGAGGAAGAAATGTGGGCTTTTAGGTTTCTGCTGCTGCTCTGCCTTTCCCTGCCCGCATTCGCGCAGGACTGGCCGACCCGGGTCGTCAAGTTCGTTTCGCCGTACCCGCCCGGCGGCTCGGTCGACCCGCTGGCGCGCCTGTTCGCCGGCAAGCTCTCCGAATCGCTGAAGCAGCAGTTCATCGTCGAGAACCGCACCGGCGCTTCCGGCATCGTCGGCACCGACTACGTGGCGAAGAGCGCGCCCGACGGCTACACCTTCGTCTTCATCTTCGACACGCACTCGGTCCACCAGGCCCTCAACCCGAAGCTCTCGTTCGATCCGATCAAGGACTTCGCGCCGGTGATGATCGTCGGCACCGCGCCGATGGCGATCACCACCGGCGTGATGAAGCCCTACAAGACCTTCCAGGACGTCATCGCCGCGGCCAAGGCGAAGCCCGACACCGTCACCATGGGCAACGTCGGCAACGGCTCGCTCGCGCACCTGGCGACCATCGTCCTCAACCAGGCGGCAGGCGTGCAGATCGTGCCGGTGCCTTACAAGGGCGGCGGGCCGCTGTCGCTCGACGTCATGGGCGGGCAGGTCGAGCTGGCGATGGCGTCGACCGCCGCGCAGGCTGCGCACGTGAAGGGCGGCAAGATGCGCGCGCTGGCGCTGACCGGGGACAAGCGCTCCTCGACGATGCCCGACGTGCCGACGCTCGCCGAGCTCGGCATTCCCTGGCAGGGCGCCTACGCGTTCTGGGGCATCCTCGCGCCCGCCGGGACCCCCAAGCCGATCATCGACAAATTGGTTTTTGAACTGCAGAAAACAATAAGACTTCCGGACGTGCAGAAGACCCTCACCGAGACGCTCGGCATGGATGTGCTGGCGCTGAGCCCCGAGGCAACCGGCAAGTACCTTGCCGACGCGATCGCGCGCTGGGGCAAGGTGGTGAAGGACAACGGCATCACCAACCAGTGAAGCTCGCCGTTCTGGATGACTACCAGCAAGTCGCGCAGAAGTATGCCGACTGGGGGAAGCTGAAGGGCGTCGAGGTCACGGTCTTCGACAAGCCGCTGCAGGACGCGAAGACGCAGCTCGCGCCGTTCGACATCGTCTGCCTGATGCGCGAACGCACCGCGTTTCCCGGGACGCTGGTCGAGGCGCTGCCGAACCTCAAGTTCATCAGCCTCACCGGTGCGCGCTCGCCGAGCCTCGACACCGAGGCCTGCAAGGCGCGCGGCATCCCCGTCAGCCATACGCGCTCGGCGGGCGGTGGAACCTCCACCGTCGAGCTCACCTGGGGCCTGATCATCGCCGGGGCGCGGGGCCTCGCGAAGGGCGAGCGCAACATGCGCGCCGGCCGCTGGCACGAGGGCATGGGGCCCGGGTTCTCGCTCGACAAGAAGCGGCTCGGCGTGCTCGGCCTCGGCAACATCGGCGCGCGCGTCGCCGGCATCGGCAAGGCGTTCGGCATGGAATGCGTCGCCTGGAGCCAGAACCTCACCGCCGAGAAGGCGCAGGCGGCCGGCGTGGCCCCGGTTTCAAAAGCAGAATTATTCGAAACATCGGATGTCATTACGATTCACCTCGTCCTCGGCGAAAGGACGCGCGGCCTGGTTCGCAAGGAGGACCTGTCGCGCATGAAGCGGGGCGCGGTGCTGGTCAACACCTCGCGCGGCCCGATCGTCGTCGAGCCGGACCTGATCGACGTCCTGAAGCAAGGCAGGATCCACGCTGCGCTCGACGTCTACGAGCGCGAGCCGCTGCCCGCCGATCACCCGTTGCGCCAGCTGCAAAATGTGACGCTCTCGCCGCACCTCGGCTACGTGCACGAGGACAACTACCGCATCTTTTATGGCGACACGGTGGAGAACGTCGCCGCCTGGATGTCCGGGAAGCCGCTACGCGTCATTAACGCGTGAAGCTTTCATACCTGCCGCCGCTGATGGTCTACGCGGCGTTCGGGGTCTCGGGCCTCACCGCCACCGTCGGCACGTTTTTCGTCAAGGACTACCTCGACCTGTCGCCGGAGTTCCTGGCGGCGCTGCTCTTCTGGGCGGGGATCCCCTGGGCGATGAAGATGCCGGTCGGCCACCTCGTCGACCTCATCTGGCGCTGGAAGGCGGCGCTCGTCTGGCTCGGCGCGGCGATGATCGCGGCGAGCCTCGTGATCATGATCGGACTCATCAGCCACACCGAGGCGATGCGCGGCGTGATGAGCGTCGGCAGCTGGTACGTGCTCGCGGCGCTGATCGCACCGGTCGGCTACATGGTCCAGGACGCGGTCGCGGACGCGATGACGGTCGAGGCGGTGCCGCGCCTCGACGAAAACGGCAAGCCCTACGACGAGGCGGCGCGCAAGGTCATGCACACCACCATGCAGACGCTCGGCCGCGTCGCGCTGATCGGCGGCCTGGCGCTCGTCGCCGCGATCAACGTCTACCTGTTTCATGGAACGGAGAACCTGGGCAAGGAGGCGAGGACGGCGCTATACGCGAGCGTCTATACCGCGGCGCTCAGTATCCCGGTGATCTCGGTGCTGGGGGTCGTCCTGCATCGCTTCCTCAAGCACGAGCGGGAAGCGGTGGAGAAGACGCATCCCAACTGGGCGGTGCTCGGCGGCAGCCTGGTCTTCGTCGCGCTCACGCTGGCCGTCGGCCTGGGCGGCGTGCCGTACGCGGAGGAGATCATCTTCGCCGGCTCGCTGGCGGTGATCGTGTTCCTGCTCTGGCGCCTGGCGCGCGAGCTCGAGCCGGCAGCGCGCAACACCCTGGTAGCGACGGCGATCGTCCTCTTCCTCTACCGCGCCGTGCCGCTGACCGGCGATGGCGCGACGTGGTGGATGATCGACGTCCTGAAGTTCGACGAAGGCTTCCTCTCGCAGGTCCAGCTCGTCACCTATGCGCTGACGCTGGCCGGCATGTTCGCGCTGCGCGGCTTCATGGCGCGGCACTCGATCGCGACCATCGTGGTGGCGCTGAGCGTGGTCGCGGCGGCGCTGTCGCTGCCGACCATCGGCATGTTCTACGGCCTGCACGAGTGGACCGCACGCCATACCGGCGGCGTGGTCGACGCGCGCGCCATCATGCTGCTCAACACCGCGCTCGAGTCGCCGCTCGGCCAGATCGCGCAGATCCCGATGCTCGCCTGGATCGCCAACTCCGCGCCCGCCAACCTCAAGGCGACCTATTTCGCGGTGATGGCGTCGTTCTCCAACCTGGCGCTCGCCGCTTCGCAGCTCGGCACGGTTTACCTGAATCGCTGGTTCGTCGTGAAACGCGGGGAATACGGCGACCTGGGCGAGCTGATGATCGTCGCCGCGATCATGACGCTGGTGTTACCGCTCGCCGCGGTTGCGCTGGTGCGGGTATTGCGGCTAAAAGTCGCCTGATGGACCTCCCGACCGGCTTCAAGCGGTGGCGCTTCCACTGGTTCGAGTGCCCGGCCTGCGGGCACCGCGACTGGCGCGCCTTCGCCAATGTGAGCGTCACCCGTCAGCCACCTCGCATGGTGTGGCGATTCTGGTGCGAACGCTGCGGCGCCTACGCCTCGATCAGGAAGTCCGCGTTACCGGGTATCGCGACGCTCCTGGTTTTTCTCTTCGTCGGTCCGGTGGCGGCCATTTTCATTTACCGCGCGCTGGCCGCCGGACTGGGATTCGAGTCACTGGTGCTCATGTTTGGTGCCTTTTGGGTGACCTACCCGCTGCTTTTCTTCGCGATCACACGCTGGCTCTATCGCTATGTCCCCGCCGCATAAGCGCATCGCGCTCGGCACACTGTGCCTCGCGTACGTGCCGTTCCTCGGCTGGATCTCGCTCGTCACCACTCCGGCCTATGTCTGGTGGCCGATGTTCTCGGCTTTCGTGCCGCCGGTGGTGTTCGCGTCGCTCGCGCTCGGGCTGATCGTCAGCGAGCGCGCGGCGCGCGTCACGGCGCTATTCGCCGCTTGCGTTCTCGCCGTCTGGCTGCTCGAGAATGTCGGCAGCGTGTACTGGCGGATCGTCGATTGGGAGCGCTGGCAGGGCGCGGCGCTCGGCGACGCGCTGGTCGGCGCGCTGGAGCAGAGCGTGCCGCGCGCGCCATACTGGCTGGCGGTCTTGCTGCCGCTGTGCGTCGCGGGTGGGTATCTCTACGTATCGAGGCGAAAATGATCCAGCAGGAAAAAGTGACTCGCTTTCGGGCATTGCACGCCGGGCCGCGCGCCCTCTTGCTGCCCAATCCCTGGGATGCAGGCTCGGCACGGGTGCTCGCCGGCCTCGGCTACCAGGCGCTCGCCACGTCGAGCGGCGCTTGCGCCGGCGTGCTCGGCCGCCGCGACGGCCGCGTGACGCGCGAGGAAGCTCTCGCCCACGCGCAGGCGATCGCTGCGGCGGTCGAGCTGCCGGTCTCGGCCGATCTGGAGAAGTGCTTCGCCGACGCGCCTCGCGAGGCGGCCGACGCCATTCGCCTCGCCGCGGGCGTCGGCCTCGCCGGCGGCTCGATCGAGGATGCGAGCGGGAACAAGGAAAGGCCGATCTTCGACTTCGCCCACGCGGTGGAACGGGTGGCCGCTGCCGCCGAGGCGGCGAAGAAAGCCGGCTTCGTGCTGACCGCCCGGACCGAGAACTACCTGCGCGGCAGGCCCGATCTCGACGACACCATCAAGCGCTTGCAGGCGTTCGAGAAAGCGGGCGCGGACGTGCTGATGGCGCCCGGCCTTCCCGACCTCGACGCGGTGCGCGCGGTCTGCGCGGCGGTGAAGAAGCCGGTCAACTTCATGGCCGGGATCCGCGGCAAGTCCTTCAGCGTCGCCGCGCTGGAGGCGGCGGGCGTGCGGCGCATCAGCCTCGCGACTTCGCTCTACCGCGCGGCCATGACCGGGCTCATCGCCGCCGCGCGCGAGGTGAACGAACAGGGCAGCTTCGGCTATATCGAGCACTCGGTCGCGACGCCCGAGCTCGCCGGGTACATGAAGGAGTGAAAGCGCCCGGCTCGTCGACCCGGACCTTCGTCCTTTTTCCGCTCGCCGTCCTCGCTTTCGAGTATTTCCGCGGCTTCGATGTCGTCTGGTGGTTGGCGCCATTGCTGGCGTGGGGATTCCTGCAGTACGAGCTGGTCGGCCGCTACCGCAAGCGCATCGGCGGCGGCGGGCCCGGAATGCAGATTCCGCCGGCGCGGCTCGTCACCGCCGGGCCGTACGCCTGGTGCCGCAACCCGATGTACCTCGGGCACCTGTTTTTCCTTCTCGGCCTGACGCTGATGTTCCAATCGGCGCTTGCGCTCGTGCTGCTGGTGTTCAGTACCGCGTGGTTTCACATCAGGATCCGAAGAGACGAAAAGAGACTGCGCGAGCTGTTCGGCGCCGACTACGAGGCTTACGCCGCGCGCGTCAAGCGCTGGATCCCGTTCCTCTTCTAGTCGACCTCGAGCGGCGACTCGGTCATCAGCGCGATCTGCTCGCGCAGCTCCAGGATGCGGTCCTGCCAGTAGCGCTGGGTGTTGAACCACGGGAAAGCCGCCGGGAACGCGGGATCGTCCCAGCGCCGCGCGATCCACGCCGAGTAGTTCAGCAGACGCAGCGTGCGCAGCGGCTCGATGAGCTGCAGCTCGCGGCGGTCGAGCTGCATGAAGTCGCGGTAGCCGCGCATCACGTCCGCGATCTGGCGCGTCATCGCCGTGCGGTCGCCCGAGAGCAGCATCCAGAGATCCTGGATCGCCGGCCCCATGCGCGCGTCGTCGAGGTCGACGAAGTGCGGGCCCTGGTCGGTCCAGAGGATGTTCCCCGGATGGCAGTCGCCATGGAGGCGGATGTCCTTGAAGGAGAACCTGAACGCTGCGTCGACCAGGGACAGCGCCTGCTCGGTGACCGCCCGCCACGCGTCGAGCAGGTCGGGCGGGATGAAATCGTGCGCGAGCAGCCACGCCCGCTGCTCGTGGCCGAACGTCTTCTGATTCAGGGTTTCGCGATGCTTGAACTTTTTCGCCGCGCCCACCGCATGGATGCGGGCGATGAAGCGGCCGATCCATTCCAGCGTCCTGGGATTGTCGAGCTCGGGCGAGCGGCCGCCGCGACGCGGATAGACGGCGATGCGAAAGCCTTCGTGCTGCAGCGAATGCAGCGGCGCGACGACCGGCACCTCACGCTCGGCGAGCTCGCGCGCGAACGCATGCTCCTCGTCGATCTGCGCGTCGCTCCAGCGGCCTGGCCGGTAGAACTTGGCGACGACGGGTTGACCTTCGTCGAGCCCGACCTGGTAGACGCGGTTCTCGTAGCTGTTCAGGCCGAGCAGCCGCCCGTCGGGATGCAGCCCCGCTGCGGCTACCGCGTCGAGGACCATGTCCGGCGTGAGCCGTGCGTAGGGGTGCTCTTCCACCATAGAATTGTCCCCCATGGCGGACGCCAACGTCGTCGAAGTTTCCGGGCTGCGCTTCTCCTACGGCGACCTGGAGGTGTTCCGCAATCTCTCGCTCTCGATCCCGCGCGGCAAGGTGGTGGCGATCCTCGGCTCGAGCGGCTCGGGCAAGTCGACGCTGCTGAAGCTGATCGGCGGCCAGCTGCAGCCGGGCGGCGGCACGGTGAAGGTGTACGGCAAGAACGTGCACCAGCTCAGCCCGCAGGCGCTGTACGAGCTGCGGCTGCAGATGGGCATGATGTTCCAGACCTCGGGGCTGTTCACCGATCTCTCGGTCTATGAGAACGTCGCCTTCCCGATCCGCGAAAACTTTCCGATGCCGGAGGAGCTGGTGCGCCGCCTGGTGCTGATGAAGCTGCACGCCGTCGGCCTGCGCGGGGCGCATGCGATGATGCCGAACGATCTTTCGGGCGGCATGACGCGCCGCGTCGCGCTGGCGCGCGCCATCGCTACCGAGCCGCATTTCATGATGTACGACGAGCCCTTCGCCGGCCTCGACCCGATCTCGCTGCACCAGATCCGCCTGCTGATCCGCACCCTCAACGAGGCGATCGGCCTGACCTCGATCGTCGTCACCTACGACGTGCACGAGGCGCTGCAGGTCGCCGACTACGTCTACGTGATCAACGACGGCGCGGTGCTCGGCAAGGGCACGCCGCAGGAGATCTCGTCGTCCGAGAATCCGTACCTGAAGCAGTTCGTGAACGCGCTGCCCGACGGCCCGGTCCGCTTCCACTTCCCCGGGCCCTCGCTGGAAGAGGACCTGCGGCTTACCGGGAACCCCCGCGGGGGCTAGGCCTTCGCGTCCTTCGGCAGGAACTTGAGCGACACGCCGTTGTTGCACCAGCGCTGACCGGTGGGCGGCGGGCCGTCGTCGAACACATGGCCGTGATGGCCGCCGCAGCGGATGCAGTGGTACTCGGTGCGGGGATAGATCAGGTAGAAGTCCTTCTTCTGCTCGAACACGCCCGGGATGGTGGTGAAGAAGCTCGGCCAGCCGGTGCCCGACTCGAATTTCATCTCCGAAGTGAAGACGGGCAGGTCGCAGCCAGCGCAGGCGAAGATGCCGGCCCGCTTCTCGTCGTTGAGCGGGCTCGAGCCGGCGTGCTCGGTGCCCTCCTTGCGCATCACCCGGAACGACTGCGGCGAGAGGCGCTTCGACCATTCCTGATCCGAGAGCTTCATCGGCTCCGACGGCGAAGGCACGGCGGCGCCCGCCGGCAGGAAGGCTTTCCAGTTTTTCTGCAGCGCGTCAATGTCTTTCATGGTCTTGCGTTGGGCGTGCGCGCAGAACGGGGCGAGCGCGAGCCCGAGAAGGAATGTGCGTCGTTCCATGGCTTCCTCATTGATCCGGTGCAGCTTGGTCGTGCGGGATGCCAAAAGCTAACACGAATCCACAACGATGCGGCGAGCAGGAGAGGGAGTGCTCCTGCTCGCCGCCCCGGTCCGGGGAGGGGACCGGAAGGGGCCGCTAGTGCGTGACGATCTGGTGCGCGATCACGCCGCCGAGCAGCGCGCCGAAGAGGATCGCGCCGGCATCGGGATGCGGCGCGTAGACCACCGGAGCCGGTGCCACATACACCGGTCGGGGTGCCACGTACACCGGGCGCTGCACCACGTACACCGGACGCGGCGCCACCGGGTAGTAGCGGACGTGAGGCTGGTAACGGTAGGCCTGGTGCGCCCGGTAGCCGTGCGCCGGCGCCCAGTGCGGCGGATTGGCGAGAGCGGCACCCGAAAGCGCGGTCAGGGCGGCGGCGAGAAGAGTCTTTTTCAGCATGGTGTTTCCTCCTTCAAGAATGACGTGCCCATTTCACGCGCCGGCCCCGTCCAAGTGAACCGGGAAAGTGCAACATCTGTAACATCCTGTAAGTCCGGATCCTGAGGAGGAGACGTATGCCACGGGTTGCGCTTTTTCTTCACATTCTTCTCGTTTCGTCGCTGTGCTCTGCGCAAGACGGCTACCCGTCGAAACCGATCACCATGGTGGTTCCGTTCCCGCCGGGCGGCGTCGCCGAACTGGTCGGCCGGCCGCTCGCCGCATCGATGCAACCGCTGCTCAAGCAGCCGGTGGTGATCGTCAACCGACCCGGCGCGGGCGGCGCGGTGGGCATGGCCTCGGTGGCCAAGGGCCCGAGCGACGGCTACACGATCCTCATGGGCCTGTCGTCGATCTCGATCTTCCCGGTGTCGGACCGTATCAATGGCAAGACGCCCGCGTACGAGCTTTCCGACTTCGCGCCGATCGCGCTGGTGACCGCCGATCCGACCATCCTGGTGGTGCGCACCGACGGGCCGTACAAGACCGTGAAGGACTTCGTCGACGCGGCGAAAGCCAATCCCGGCAAGATCAACTATTCCTCGTCGGGCGTGTACGGCACGCTGCACGTGGCGATGGAGATCTTCGCCAACTCGGCGGGCATCCGGCTCTTCCATGTGCCGTACCAGGGCGGAGGGCCGGCAGTCACCGCGCTGCTCGGCAAGCAGGTCGAGGCCTCGGCACAGGGGCCTGCGGCTGCGATCGGCCAGATCCGCGGCGGCACCATGCGCGCGCTGGCGAGCTGGGGGACGGAGCGGCTGAAGCTCCTGCCCGACATTCCGACCTTCAAGGAGCTCGGCTATGACGCCGAGTTCTACATCTGGACCGGCGTGTTCGTGCCCGCCGCTACGCCGCCCGCGGTCGTTTCCCGGCTGAGAAATGTCGTCAGGGAAGCCGCGGCGTCGCCCGACTTCAAGGCGGCGATGGACAAGGTGCAGACGCCGATCGCCTACCTCGACGCGCCCGAGTTCAAGAAGTACTGGGACCGCGACGCCGCGCGCCTGAAAGGGGCGCTGGAGAAGATCGGCAAAGTCGAGGAGCCGACGAAGAAGTGAGAATTCGGGGTCAGGGTAACAATTGGGAAATCTCAACACCCCGGTTGTGCGAGCCAACTAATTCTTACCCTGACCCCGAATTCCGCTTCTTCTTCAGGCGGGCGAGCTTCGCGAGCAGCGCCTTCGGCCGCCGGTACTGCAGCATCGCGCCGACGCGCTTCTCGAACGGGTCGCGCGGCAGCAGGGCCTTGAACTGGCGGGTGCGCAGCACCGGGTAGTGCCGCAGCTCGTCGAGCCACTCGGGCACCTCCCAGCAGTTCTTCTCGCCGCTCACCCACAGCTTCGGGTGGAAGCGCCGCAGGTCGGCCGGCCCGGAGAATTCGCGCAAGGTCTTGATCTCGGCCTTGTTGGCGTATTCGTGCAGGTACGACATGGCGAGCTCGCGCAGGGTGCGGAACACCGGGTCGCGGCAGCGCAGGCCGATGCCGTTGGTCTTGGAGAAGGCGCCCCACAGGCCGTTGCGCCGGAAGAGCGTAATGACGTGGTCGTAGTCGCGGTGCGCGCGCATGTCCATTACCAGCGGCGGCTCGCCCTGGATCCATAGCGCGGTGGCGGCGAGCATCGCCCCCTCGATGCAGTGCGCGGTGCGGGTGCGCAGCACCACGCGTACCGGGCGGCAGGTGTCGCCCTTCAGCTCGAAGTTCTGCCCCAGGCCGTAGAGAAAGGCCTGAATCTTGCGGGGCGAATCGAGGCGGCGCAGCACCGCGAACTCGGCGGGCGTCAGCCCCAGGTCCTCCCGGCGGGCGAATCTTCTTCTTGTCATCCCTGAAAAGTATAAGGCTCTTGACACGCCGGGCGGCTCTGGCCGATACTAAACCTTGTGGTTAAGTATTCAGACGACGATCTCGACCTGGTGTTCGCGGCGCTCGCCGATCCGACCCGGCGCGCGGTGCTCAATACCCTCGCCGAGGGCAGCGTCGGTGTGAGCGAGCTTGCCGCGCCGCACGGCATGTCGCTGCCCGGCTTCATGAAGCACCTGCGGGTGCTCGAGGATGCCGGCCTGATCGAGCGCAGCAAGGAGGGGCGGGTGGTGAGCTGCGAGCTCGAGGCCGCGCCGCTCAAGGCCGCCTCCGCGTGGATGTCGCACTACGAGAAGTTCTGGACCGAGAAGCTCGATTCGCTCGCCCGTTACCTTTATCAGCAGGAGGAGCTGCAGGTATGGAACAAGCAACCCGGCAAAAACCCTTCCTCAACCTCGTTCGCACCTACCCGGTCCCGCCAGAAAAGGTCTGGCGGGCGTGGACCGACGCGCAAGCGGTAAAGAAGTGGTGGGGCCCGGGGCCCGGCGAGGCGGTTGCAGTCGCCGAGCTCGACGTGCGCGTCGGCGGCCGCTTTCGCATCGTCTTCGGCGGCGCCAAGGGAACCGACCATGAGGTGCAGGGGACCTACAAGGAAGTGGTTCCGAACCGGAAACTGGTCTTCACCTGGAGCTGGCCGAACAGCACGCCCGAGCGCGAATCGCTGGTGACGATCGTCTTCCAGGCTTCCGGCGGCGGTACGGAGCTCGATTTCCGTCACGCAGAGCTCTTCGACGAGAAGGTGCGCGACGACCACCAGCGCGGCTGGACGGGCACGCTCGAGAAGCTCGCCGCGTTCCTCAACACTTAGAGAGAAAGGAATGTCCATGTACGTAGACGGATTCGTTTTGCCGGTGCCGAAGAAGAACACCAAGGCGTACCTGAAGATGGCGCGCCTCGGAGGCAAGGTGTGGCGCGAATACGGTGCCCTCGACTACAAGGAGTGCATCGCCGACGACGTGAGGAAGGGCAAGCTGACCTCCTTTCCGCGGGCGGTGAAGCTCAAGCCGGGCGAGGCGGTATGGTTCTCCTGGATCGTCTACCGGAACCGGAAGCACCGCGACGCCGTGATGAAGAAGGTGATGAAGGACAAGCGCATCGCCAACTCGATGGACCCGAAGAAGATGCCCTTCGACGGCAAGCGCTTCTTCTGGGGCGGGTTCAAGGTCATGGTAGACGCGTGAAGCCGTTCGTCATCAGCCGCGAGTTCGACGCGCCGCGCGAGCGCGTCTGGCAGGCGTGGACCGAGCCCGAGCGCCTGCAGCAGTGGTTCAGCCCCAAGGGCTTCAGCGTCATCAAGGCGAACCTCGACCTGCGTGTCGGCGGCACCTACCACTACGGCATGCGCATGCCCGACGGCAAGGAGATGTGGGGCAAATGGCTGATCCGCGAGGTGAAGCGCCCCGAGCGGCTGGTGTTCGTCAACACCTTCTCCGATCCGCAGGGCGGCCTGACGCGCCATCCGTTCGCACCCGATTGGCCGGCAAAGATGCTCTCCACCATCACCTTCGGCGAAAAGGGCAAGGCAACGCTGCTCACCATCCAGTGGGAGCCGATCGAGGCGAGCGAGGCTGAGCTGAAGGTGTTCGACGGCGGTCGCGCGAGCATGACCCAGGGCTGGAGCGGCACCTTCGAGAACCTCACCGGCTATCTCGGGAAGAAATGAGCTCGAGCGCAAAGCCCGCGCAGCGGCGCGAATACACCGTCAACACGACGCGCTTCTACCCGGTCGCGCGCGAGCGCCTGTTCGAGTGCTGGACCAAGGCCGAGCACATGACTCACTGGTTCGCGCCGCGCGGGTTCAGCGTGCACTCCTGCGAAGCGGACGCGCGTCCGGGCGGGATCTTCCGCCTGTGCATGCGCGCCCCCTGGGGAGATGAATACTGGGTGAACGGCAGCTACCGGGAAGTGGTGCCGCCGGAGCGCCTGGTCATCGATTGCCGCGCCGCCGACGAGAGCGGGGTCGAGCAGATCGATGAGGTCATCCGGGTCTGGCTCGCGGCGGAAGACGGGGGCACGAAGCTGACCCTGCAAGCCGTTGCCGGCGGCTCCGGCGCGGGTGCCGCCGCGATGCTGGGGGGAATGGAGCAGGGCTGGGGCGAGACGCTCGACCGTCTCGGCGATCGAGCGAATCCGCATGGTTGAAAAAGAAAAGCGCTGGTGGGCGCTGTACGTGCTGTGCGCGGGCGAGCTGATGATCGTGCTCGACACCACGGTGGTGAACGTCGCGCTGCCCTCGATCAGGGAGAGCCTCGGCTTCAGCGAGGCTTCCCTGGTCTGGGTGGTGAACGCCTACATGCTCACCTACGGCGGCTTCCTGCTGCTTGGCGGGCGGCTCGGCGACTATTTCGGCCACCGGCGCCTGTTCCTGCACGGCATCGCGCTTTTCACCGTCGCGTCGCTGGTCTGCGGTTTCGCCAACTCGCAATGGCTGCTCATCACCGCGCGCGCGATCCAGGGGCTCGGCGGCGCCGTGGTCTCGGCGATCGCGCTCTCGCTCATTATCGATCTCTTCACAGAGGAGGGCGAGCGGGCGAAGGCGATGGGCGTCTACGGCTTCGTCTGCGCCGCGGGCGGCAGCCTCGGGGTGCTCGCCGGCGGCCTGCTGACCAGCGCCTTGAGCTGGCACTGGGTGTTCCTGGTCAACATCCCGATCGGCATCGCCGTGTACGCCCTGTGCCGCGCGCTGATCGCGCACGGCCTTGGCAGGGCCGAGGGCCGGCTCGACTTCGCCGGCGCCGCGACCGTGACTGCGTCCTCGACCCTCGCGGTCTACGGCATCGTCAACAACAATCTGCCGCTGCTCGCGGTCGCGGCGCTGCTGCTCGCGGTCTTCCTGTTCATCGAATCCAGGGTCGCTGCGCCGTTGATGCCGCTTCGTTTCTGGCGCGTGCGCAGCCTGGCAGTGGCGAACGTCGTCGGAGCGCTCTGGGCGGCGTCGATGTTCGCGTGGTTCTTCATTTCGGCGCTGCACATGCAGAACTCGTTGGGCTACACGCCGCTGCAGATCGGCCTCGCCTTCCTGCCGTCGAACCTGATCATGGCGGCGTTCTCGCTCGGCCTCTCGGCGAAGATCGTGATGCGCTACGGCAGCCGGCTGCCGCTCGCCGTAGGCCTGGGGCTTGCGGCGGTCGGGCTCGCGCTTTTCGCCGCGGCGCCGACGCAGGGCTCGAGTTTCGCCCTGCACATCCTGCCGTGCATGATCCTGCTCGGCATCGGCTGCGGCATGGCGTTGAACCCGATCCTGCTCATCGCCATGAGCGAGGTGGGGCCGGACGAGTCCGGGCTCGCCTCGGGCGTGGTGAACACCGCGTTCATGATGGGCGGCGCGCTTGGACTGGCGGTGCTGGCGAGCCTCGCCGAGGGCTCGGGCTACCGCGCCGCCTTCATCGTCGCCACGCTCTTTGCCGCGATCGCGGCGATCCTCAGCGCGGCGCTTCTCCGCAACGACTCACCAGAAAGGAAGGAATCATGGGCCTCCCCGTCGTCCACTTCGAAATGATGTCGAAGGATCCGGCCGGCGTGTCCGATTTCTACGCCAAGATCTTCGGCTGGAAGGTGCGACACCGGCCGGAGCTGAACTACCGGATCATCGAGACCGGCAACAAGATGGGCATCAACGGCGGCATCCTCAAGCCGGACCGCGACGGGCCGTGGCCGGGCAACCAGATCTTCTACGTCGCGGTCGACGACCTCGCGAAATACAACCGCAAGATCGAAGCGGCCGGCGGCAAGATCCACGTGGAAGAGCAGGAGATTCCGGGCATGGGATCGCTTTCCCTGTTCACCGATCCGGAAGGGCGCATGAATGGCCTCTTCAAGCCGATGATGCAGGCCAAGAAGGCCAAGAAGTCGAAGAAGAAAAAGAAATGAATCCTCGCTACGGTTGGGTAATGGTGGCGCTCGGCGCGTTCATGACCTGCATCGCGATCGGCGCCATGTTCTCGCTCGCCGTCTTCCTGCAGCCGATCACGCAGGCGACCGGCTGGTCGCACGCGGCGGTATCGAGCGCGATGACGATCGGCTTCCTCGCGATGGGCGCGGCGGGCTTCGGCTGGGGCGCGCTCAGCGACCGCATCGGCCCGCGCTACGTCGTGCTCGCGGGCGCGGTCCTTCTCGGCCTGGGCCTCTTGCTCGCGAGCCGTGCGCAAACCCCGCTTCAGTTCCAGCTCGCGTTCGGCCTGCTGGTGGGCATTGCCCTGGGCAGCTTCTTCTCGCCGATGATCGCCGCCGTCATGGGCTGGATGACCACGCACCGCGGGCTCGCCGTGTCGCTGGTCTCGGTCGGGGTCGGCGTGGCGCCGATGACGATGTCGCCGTTCGCCGCGTGGCTCATCACGCAGATGGACTGGCGCGAAGCGCAGGTGGTGATCGCCGTGCTGGTGTGGGCGACGCTCGTTCCGGCCGCGCTCTTCGTGCGCCGGCCGCCGGCCGCGCAGGCGGAGCAGGGCGGCGCCGAAGGCGCGCCGCTGCGACTGCGCGATGCGTTCGTCTCCCTGCCGTTCATCGTCCTCGCGCTCACCTTCTTCGCCTGCTGCGCAGCGCATGCCGGGCCGATTTTCCACACCGTTACCTACGCGATGACCTGCGGGCTCGCGCCGCTCGCCGCGGTGACGATCTACAGCGTCGAGGGCTTCGCCGGGCTCGGCGGACGCCTCGTGCTCGGCGTGCTCGCCGACCGCCTGGGCGTGAAGCGCGTGCTCATCGCCGGCCTGCTGATCCAGGCGTTCGCTGCCGGCGCGTTCGTCTTCCCCTCGCGCCTGGGAGAGTTCTACGTCGTCGCGGCGACGTTCGGCTTCGCCTACGGCGGCGTGATGCCGCTCTACGCGGTGCTGGCGCGCGAGTACTTCGGGCAGCACATCCTCGGCGCGGTGTTCGGCGCCGCCGCAATGGTGTCGAGCCTCGGCATGGCCGCGGGCCCCCTCGTCGGCGGCTGGATCTACGACCACTTCGGCGCCTACCTGTGGCTCTACGTCTACTCGTTCGCCATGGGCATCGGCGCCGTGGCGATCGCGCTCGCCTTTCCGCCTTTTCCTGCGAAGTCCGTTTCCCTCAAGCTGAAGGAGGCTGTATGAAGAAGATTCCCGAAGGCA
>DATNCP010000176.1:0-2565 GCA_035607175.1 Burkholderiales bacterium | reverse complement strand
CGGTAGCGCTGCGCGAACTGCACTTTCTCCCAGCGCCGCAACGCCTCGCGCAGCCGCTTGTAGCGGCGCGCCTTCGCCGCCTGCCGCTTCAGCGCGCCGCGCTGCTTCTCGACTTCGAAGATGATGTCGTCGACGCGGGTGAGGTTCTGCTGCGCCGCCTCGAGCTTGAGCTCCGCGGCGCGGCGGCGGCTCTTGTATTTCGTGATGCCCGCCGCTTCTTCGATCAGCTGCCGGCGATCGGTCGGGCGCGCGCTCAGGATCTGGCCGATCTTTCCCTGCTCGATCACCGCGTAGGCCTTCACCCCGAGACCCGCGTCCATCAGCAGGTCCTGCACGTCCTTCAGCCGGACGACCTCGCCGTCGATCAGGTACTCGCTTTCCCCCGAGCGATAGAGCCGCCGCGACAGCTCCACGTCGCGGACGATCAACGGCGCCTCGTCAATACCGATCTCCGGCGCGCCCGGCGCGGTGCCCGGGTCCAGGCCGACGAGCACCTCGCCGGCCGCGGCGGCCACGACGGCTTCGGTAGGCGTCAGCTTCTCCGGCCGCGTGTGCCCGTTGCCGGGGACGCGCGAGGCGACGCCGCTCAGCCGCAGGCGCACTTCCGCGGCCGCGGTGGCTTTGCGTGCGTCGCTACCCTGGAAGATGACGTCCTGCATCTGCTCGCCGCGCAGGCTCTTGGCGCTCTGCTCGCCGAGGACCCAGGTGATGGCGTCGACGACGTTGCTCTTGCCGCAGCCGTTGGGCCCGACGATGGCGGTGACGCCATGGTCGAAGGCGAGCTCGGACCTGTCGGGAAAGCTCTTGAAGCCGGCGATTTCGAGACGGTTCAGCCGCATGGTAGATCCCCGGCGCGTCTACAGACGCGCGCTACGAACCGGGAAGCGGCTGGGGGCGCTTCGACGACGAGCGAGGTTGTCGGGAGCGAACGAAGACTGGACACCAGCCGCTTGGTGCCGGCGCCCAACACTCCGCCCCGTGCGGAGTGGCCCCTGGGGCCGGTCAGAAACGGCGGTCAGTCTAACAAGCCCCATACCTTGGGGCAAGCACAAACCTAGGCCACAACTAATAGGGTTAACTGCCCTAATGACCACCTTTAGACGCAGTGCGGTTCTTGGTCAGCTCGGTGAGCTTGACGGCCTCGCCGAACTGCGCGAGCGCGAACTGCGCCTGGGGGTCTCTCGAGATCAGGTTCTTCTGCGCTTCGCTGACACCGAACAGCGCGACGTCGATCTCGAAGTGAATCTGCGCCTTGATGAACTCCAGGTCCTTCTGGAACGCGTCTTCGTCGATCTTGACCTTTTCGTCCTTCAGGAACTGCTTGAACTCCTGGACCATCGCGTCGTTGACGGCGAAGCCGCGCGCGATCTTCTTGCGCCCTTCCGTCGCCGCGATCATCCGGGTATCGCCTTCGGCGGTGAAGCGCTCGGCGAAGTTGGCGAAGGTCGAGCGGGCCATCAGCGAGCGGCCGAACCGCGTCGGGTTGAAGCCCGCGACGGGGCCGGCGTAGAACTTGTCGGGCTCGATGCCGCCGCCGCCGTAGACCTTGCGTCCCGCGTCGGTGTACTTCAGCTGCGCCGCGGTGTGCTCGCGCGAGCCGGTCTGGTCGCGCAGCGTGTAGGTCAGGTACTCGTCGAAGGCGTTGTCCCACGGGCGCTGGATCATGCGGCCGCTCGGCGTGAAGTAGCGGCCGGTGGTCAGCGCCAGGCCGGCGCCCTCGCTGATGCGGTACACCGACTGCACGAGCGCCTTGCCGAAGGTGGTCTCACCGACCACCAGCGCGCGATCGTGATCCTGCAGCGCGCCGCTGACGATCTCGGAGGCGCTGGCGCTGTTGCGGTTGACCAGGACCATCATCGGGCCGCTGAAATCGGGCGTCTCGGTGGCGCGGTAATTCTGGTCGGCGTTGGGCACGCGGCCGCGCGTGTAGACGATCATGTCGCCGCGCGGAATGAAGCGGTTGGCGATGCGGTTGGCCGCGTCGAGCAGCCCGCCCGGGTTGTCGCGCAGGTCGAACACGAGGCGCTTCATCCCCTGCGCGCGCAGCTTCTCGAGCGCGTCGCCCACTTCCTTGTCCGACGTCTCGCCGAAGTCGCCCAGCTTGATGTAGCCGGTCTGGTCGTCGATCATGAACGCGCCCCTGACGGTGACGATGGTCACCTCGTCGCGCTCGACTTCCATGTCGATCAGCTTCTCGTAGCCGGGACGGCGGATGGCGATCTGCACTTTGGTCCCCTTGGGTCCCTTGAGCTGCTTGACCGCCTGGTCGCTGGTCCAGTTTTTCGTGTCTTCGCCCTTGATGCGGGCGATGACGTCGCCGCGACGGATGCCCGAGCGGTAGGCCGGCGAGCCCTCGAAGAGCGACATGACGGTGATGTCGCCGTCGATCACCTGGATCGAGATGCCGAGGCCGTAATAGCGCCCTTCCTGGCGCTCGCGCATCTGCGCGTACTGCTTCGGATCGAAAAAGCTCGAATGCGGGTCGAGCGTCTGCAGCATGCCGCCGACGGCGTCATAAATGAGCCGGTCGGAGGGCAGGCTCTCCACATACTCCCGGTCGATGGC